>JBDLIZ010000190.1:0-8930 GCA_039714615.1 Pseudomonadota bacterium
AAACCAGCTGATCATCAAGGTCATGGACGGCACCGGTGTAATCACCGTGGAATGCATCTTGGCCGAAGATAAGACATTACAGAAGAATTGACCAATGGCCACGCAGCACAATGCTGTCTGTCATGCAAGGAACCGATTCAATATACAGAGAACGGCCAGCAGACGATTGAGATAACCATCGACCGAATCTCCGGACCACCAAAGCGGACGTTCCCAGACCTGTAATTCCGAACTTCGTTATTGATGCATACTGGAAATCGTTGGCAAATCAGCTATCTGTATGCGTTTTCTAAATGACTTGTCGGCGCACCAGGAAGTAAATGGCGTGCAGACAGTTTGGCCAAGACCGCTCCCTAGTTGGAATTCTATCAGATATTCAGTAAGTTACATTATTGTATAAAGGGAGCGACACCAGTTTTGGCGACACTCGTTAGATACTTCCCGCAAACCTCTCTTCTTGTTCTCTTTCGAGTTGATCCTTGAGCACACGGTTCTCTTCGATAAGATAGTCGATGATCGTCTGTTGCTGGCGATTAAGCCAGCCGTCTAGGGCAACTATGATGAGATGGAACGGTTGTATGGCACTTGTCATTGCACGAACACTGTAGCCCTAATATTGTTCGAAAACAATATGATACAGCTCGTTCGTATAATCGCACCATACGGGACACTCTTGCAATGATGGGTGGTTGTTGAGCTACATCCATGAAGCATGCTAGCTAACACGCACTGGAATCCACCACATTGTCATGCCCAAATTATCACCTATGATTGATTGAGCAGGATGAGGCCTCATTCTTGCGATTCAATCCAGTTCCATGCAATTGAAATACAATAGGTGGCACTTTGTTCAAATTCATTGGCATTTTTCTTCTGTTGTTTTCCATCAGCGCTTATTCGCAGACCAGGGATTCCAGTTTCGAATGTGAGTCACTACACACTTGCATTGAGAAAGCGCATGAGTTCATCCAATTTCATGAACCCCATAGTGGCCTGTGTGCGATGGAACAGGCCCTTGTTCAGAAACTGACGAGTTTTGGTAATACTGCAGTACCGCACCTCGTGGAAATGCTTGCTTACCCTGATATTGAGGTTGCACAGTTAGCAGCAAGAGCACTGCGGGATATTGATCATATCGACTCTCGCTACTTGCCGCAGATCATCAAAGGACTTGACCGTAATCTTGACTGGCTACCACCTGCACTTGGCCGAATTGATAGCCCAGAAGCGGCCAAGGAGGCTGTTGCCAGATATCTTGTATCTGAATCCGCACCGCACAATCAGGAAGCATACGCAGTAAAGCTATCGGGTAGGCGTGCTATCCCTTACATCATCGATGCCGCAAAATGCACGACCCCCTGCAGTCCTCATGACCACTATTTTCTCGGCCGTATTCTGGGTGAAATGGAGGAAGAGAAATCGATAGCAACCAAGGGACTCGTGGCCATTTTGAAAGACGCTTCGACCAAAACAGAAGCGGCTCGTGGTGTGCTTCGCATAATATCTTTCATGGACCCTTCCGATGTGGCAATAGAAGGGGATTTGCTTGAGCTTCGAAATACCCATCCAGAATTGAATGAGGAAATTGACAATGCATTAGTTGAAATCGGCGGAGATGCTTCTGCAGAAGTATTGACACACTGGTTGGAGTTAGACTCAAAAGCCAATCAAAGATATTTTATTCTTAAGAAAATTGCCGCATTGGGGCCAATGGCATGTGACGCCGGTTTTACCGTGCTCGGTCTCCTGCAAGACCAAAACTGGGATGTTAGAAATGCAGCTGCTCGAGCATTGGGGTACATCGAATATCAACCCTCAACTAGAGAGCTGATCCAATTGCTCGAAATTGAGGAAGAAGATGTTCGACTAAGTTGGATTGCCGCTGAATCACTCGGACGCATGCGTATGCCCCAAGCAACTGGAGTACTGTCCAGGGTCTCGAATAACCACTGGTATCCACCTGTTAGGCAAGCCGCTGCTCAAGCACTCAACAACCTGGATTCGGGAGCAAGCTACGTAAGCCGGGACCCTGAGAAATACTTCGGAATGGAATTTTATGCTTACGATCATCTGAGTATTGACGCAGATAATCGCTGTGAAATCGCTGTACCGGGATCTACTCACGAACCTTCCCAGGAGAAGGCTCCAGCATATATTTACCGATCTTTACTGGAAAACTCGGCATGCAAACATTCGATCAGATATAGCAATATTATCAACCCAAATTCTGCTAACGAAGAAGCCGAGTATATACTTGATATCGACGACACACCTGTTGCACTACGCATAGAAGAAGGCTGGCTAGTTGGTACCGATTGCGGCGAATGGGGAGGAGAGTTAGCTCATGTACAAGATGATGGTACTTCAACCATTTTTCTGCAGGAAAATATTCAGAATATCTTCAGAGTCGGGAAACGTTACATCGCAGTCACCGGACTATCACACTTAGCTCTAACCCGGGGTATAATTTTTGATGTATTCCAGCAAGATAATGGAGAGTGGACTGCAAAGCCATGGCGTGCACTGCCAAGAGCACCAGAAACTTCATTCATGCTCGACACTAACGAGGTATTAGTCAAGGTAGAAGCGTCCGGAAGCATTCTTGTCTCAGCATCGGGAGCGATGAGGATGGCACCCTGCATTGTTACTGGAACCAAGCTTGAATAACCTGTGTGTGGCGATTTCGTGATTATCACCTGTAACGATAACTTAGACAGTTTTGTCTCTGAGCGTATCTTGTCCCACCCTTCTCTACCATGAAGGATTTTCTGGTACTCCTCGAGCACCTATTAACCACGTTCGCCAAACTCCTGGGACCTGGTGGTGTGAGAGCCGTTGTCGCCGACAGCCTTCTCATGAAGCAGCTACTCCTAGTCATCAATCGCCATTGGCAACGAGCACTCAATCTCACGGTGAAGATTTATGCCCGCTTTGAGTCATGAGCACTCATTTCGAGCCACTGGACGATGAATCCCAACTTCTCGATACCAAATCTGGCTGCAGCGCGCACATTCCGGACATCGATGTAATTTAATTGTTGACGGAAATCAAACCCATTGTGGTCATTCGGTCACTGGTGCCTTGCACGACAGCTATCCGAGGTGGAGCAGCCGTTCATCGTCTTGCAACGGCCTGCTGCTTATCGGCCGAAGCTGCCGCTGGAGATTTAGCTGACTACATCCGCTATGATTCTGTTACCGGACATAGGCCAGGAAATCTCACCGAACGGCAGCTTTCTGATTTCCTCTGCGGCTGGATCCGACCCATAGCAGACTTTAGACGTTGGCATTGTTGCGTCGGAGAGCATTCATAAATCCGGCTCACCAGCTATATGTTGTGGGCTTCATTCAAAATTATGATGAAGATCGGGGCGAGTAGTAGAGATCGTGACTGTCACTGATGTTGTGTGATGCATGCAGAAGCTCCCCCCCGTTTGATCTCGTCGGGTAAGACCGGAACACAAGGAGAAGGTAATTGACTAGGAAGAAGCGTAAGAAGAAAGGCAAGAAGCAGTTTCGCGCGCCGGCCATGAAGCCGCACCTGCCGATCGAAATGCAGCGGGATATGGACGAGCGGCGGAAGATGTTTGAACAGGCCTTCCAGGTATCTTGCGACCGGGTACGCGAGGTCCTCACTCGGTTCCATCCGGATGACGCGCTCACAGCGGTCAACATCTCGGATCTCTGGCAGCCGAATCGCGCTAGCCAAGTCAAGCACCTGTTGGCCTTCAGCCTGCTGGTGTCCATGCCGGCCGACAGTTTCGCACCGACCCGCATGACCACCTACGAGGATTTTACGCAGTTCTGCGGCGCGATGATCGAGGCGTTGCCGGACTTCCCAATGCTGGAGGACTATGTACCGGAGGCAGATTGGGGCGAGGTGAAGATTCTCCTCGGGCAGGAACCGGTTGCCATCCTGCACGGTAGCCCAGTACAACGCATCGTCGACTACATGGAAGCATTCCGCATTAGCCATGGGAATGGCACCCAGGCCATGGCCGATCTGGAAGTCGCGATACGGTTGCAGAGCGAACTCCTGCAGCATGTACCACTGAATGGCGATGATCAAATGGACGAATCGAGTCCCGGATACGTCGAGGTACCGCCCGCATCTTTTTGGGAAGTCGTCACGCCGGCCTTGATGCAGCTTTCGGCGGCCGAACAGCTTCGAAGTCAATACATCGCACAGTTGGGACAACCTGCCACCTGGAAAGATGCGAACGGCTTCGGTGAAGCGGTGATGACTGGCGCGGTTCTGCCTTGGCAGGCGGTCCGGATTGACGGGGCGACCCGCGCAATGGCTCTGCGTAACACGCCAACGGTCGTGATCGACGCTTGGGCAAAGGAAGCACAAGCTGCCCCAGTACAGATTGCTGCGCAGTTAGGGGCCTACTTGGCGAAACGGATCGGGAGTGACTCATACCTGACTGGCCCATTGTTGATACGGTCGCGCCGCGAGCGCGTGCCGCTGGCCATCGCGGCTGTTCTTGTCGATGACCCGCACTACTTTCTGGTGGTACCCGTGTCGTTCGGCCAATTGACCCTTGCTGGAAAGGCCGTGACCGCGATGCGTCGTGTCATGCGGGACGCTGACTGGACCTTCCAGATAATCGGAACCTCTGACGGTTTCCAGATACGTGATGCGCAAGGCACTGCCCCTGGACCCGCAGCCGTACAAATTATCCTAGTGAACACGCTGGTATCCACGGGGCCTTCGATGATAAAGCAGCCAAACGCTAACGCGCGCCTGATGAGCTTGGTGGATGCGTGCACTATTTTTGATTCGATTGAATCAGTGGATGAACTGGCGCGGTTCTGGAAGTACGTGGATGGCCTAGAAAAGTTTGACGGCAGTAGGTTCAGCGACTTGGGTGATCTGTTCGGATCATTTCGTGACGTCCATGCCCAGATTATTGAAGGCGCTGTAGTACCTAACTTCCTTGGCTTGGACCCTCACTGGGGTGCGTCTTGGCGCTACGGACAGCTCAAGGCGTTCTGGAAGCAAGCACCGCTTGTCTTTCCGGACGAGGACAGTGCTTGGAAAATACATGAGTGCAAGGGTGTGAGTTCACTGACATGCGTCACTGCCAAAAATATCCGCAAACTCGCGTGGTCGTCGGTTATAGGAACAACCACACTGCACTTTATCCTCGATACCGACGCAGTCGGTCTGGAACTACAGGATGGTGCCCTGCTTGAACTTTTTGTGCATTGCGCCGCAGACAGCATTGCCGAACGGGCATCAATTATCGAGCCATTCCTGCAGCTTCCCATGCATCGAGTCAATTTGCATTGTTTCAGCGCGGACCACCTACTGGCATCCGGTGAGGATGAACAGATTCAACGGGCCGTGGCAATGCCCCTAATCACTGAATGGAACGAAATGCCGCGCACGGACGCATATAGCTACAAAGCTAAGATCACTATCAATTTGGCGAAACTGGCGCAAGAATTGGAAGATGCTGAAGATGCACGTTTTGAGGCAGTATGCGCAGTGGGTATTGTAGAGTGCCTATTCGAGATACTAGAAAGCTCGGTGCCTTCCGAGCTGCGCGATGCGCTGGCAGACACCGCCGGCCGCCCGCCGCGCTTCACCCTCAGCCACATGCAGCGCATGGTGGACGTGCCGGACTTTACGCATCCGCAAGTGCCTAGTCTTGAAGATTACAAAGTGGCTCGACGTGACTTGGCCAAATTGTTGAAAGCGCAAGGCGTTGAGCCAGGAAAGTACACGCTAGAGGTCGCCAAGGCGCTGATCAACCGAGCTCGTGAGGCTTATCGGGACGTAGTGCACCAGCGCATTCGTGGGTTGGATCGCGAAAGCCTACTGCGGTATTGCATTGAGCAATATGACGCGTTGACCGCTTCCTATAACCGGGATGAGTTGCGGATCAAACAAAGCCTTCGCCACGAGGTCGATTACGACCGTGAATATTCTATGGCCGAAGCACACGAAAAGTTTGTCCGTGAGAGCAAAAACCACCGATACTTGCTGGAAAGCGCGGTGGTTCTGACCTCACCCCAGGCATCTCCGGTGCGTGCAGAGACAGTCCTTTCAATCCAGGCAATGGTCGACTGGCTGTTAGTTCTGTATAGCGCTAGCGATGTGCTGCACAACGACATCGACGTAGGCGGTCTACGGATCGATGACCAATACGTTCCTGAAGTCTTCTTCTCGGAGAAGCGTAAAGAGCAGGAAGACGTGTTTGGACGGGAGATGGCGGCCCTGCGGTTGGGCGTCAACGTTGCAGAGGAAGACCAGGTCACATCGGCGATGTCGACGGGAGCATATATTACGCTGCTGGACGATGCTTTCGCTAAAGACCTCCAATTTACCTACTCACATATGCTGCAAGTACTTTCCACACTCACCCAGTGGGTGTCGGTTGGCGGGGGACAGGAACTGGCCTGCGGCTACGTCAGTGATAGGCAAGGTATAGCGGAGCGGGCAGTGGCCGCTTACCCGGACCTTCCGTTAGACTCCGCTATAGCAGTGATCGAATTCCTGATTCTTAAGTCCGACCAAGTCTGGCGCCTGATCGGCAAGGATGGAGTTGCGGACGATGTTCCTGTCTGGGAACACTCCAAGCGCGGTAGCCGCCAAACAATCCGACCATTGATCGAGCTGTCGGACGGACAGGTGATATGGGGGGCGGCAGTAGTGGAGCGAGCGACTCGCATTTGGGTGGGATCGATCTCCGCTGGCTACCTGCCAGCCGACTATCCTTGGCCGACGATCCGCAAGGCGGTCGGTCAACTCAAGAAAGAATTGGAGGATGGCCTGGAGGACCGCGCACACAAAGTCTGTGACCGCGCCATGCCTTACGCTATCAAGGGAATTGACTTCAAGAAGCGGTTTCCGAAACAGCGATTTCCGGATGTGGGGGATTTTGACGTTCTGGCGTACAGTCCGGAGAAGAACTTATGGTTGACGGTCGAGTGTAAGTACAACCAACCAGCCTTTTGCCTGAAGGATACACGTCGACTACGGGATCGGATTTTCGGGGGCGGTAGCGAGCGCGGCCAACTGATTAAAATCAAGCGGAGGCGCGACTTCCTTATCCAGAATGTGGACTCTCTGCGTGCCTTACTAGGCTGGCCGACGCCTGCGGACAAACCTTTTTCTCTCACAGAACTATACGTATCCAAGGACATGCACTTTTGGTTGCGTTTTCCGCCGTATGAAGTGCCCACGCGTTTTGTTCAGATTGACACTTTAGACGCCTGGCTGCGTGATATCATCGATGCCTAACCGGCGGACCTCAGGGCCAGTCATACCTGACCGGCCTGAGGCCTTGACCGAATAGGACCAGCGTCACTAGCGATCACCGAGCTCCAATAACAGACTCATGCGATTGCCCGCTTCTGGCCGAACAGCGTCCTCCAGGTAATGTCTGCTACATATCTGGTAATAAATCCGATAAATGGACTCTGATATTGCGCGTCACAATAGACCGTCTGCGACCCGAAGCGGTCCATGCTCTCGAAAGCGAAATCCTTCGTTTGTCCCTTGTTCTGTGATAACAGCTAACAATTATGAATTATACTTTAATAGAATAAGGAGATTTTCTTTACGGTTGTCTAGTACAACCAGTCAATATCGGCGGAAGGAGTCGTGAAATGAGTAAAATGATATTTTTCTTGCCATTTATAATGGCTTGGGTTATCGGTTGTTCTACAAATACTTCCACTAATCTTCCTCAGATAGCTGCTAGTGACGACGATGTGCAATCACCCCATCTGCACCTTTCGTTGGCAGTCGCACCAAGTGCTATATTAACTCCAGAACTATTTAACGAATATGTTATAAAAACGCGTAATCTGCCTGCTGCAAATTCGAGTGATGAGTCATATAAGAATCCTCTAATGCCTTGTTCTTTACTTGCTGCTGGTGTTTCTGCTGTCCAGTTAAATCAGATGTGGTCTGAAATTATCAACAATACAATCCCTATACCATTAGGAACGAATATATTGGGGAAGTATGATAATGATATTCAGTCAGGAACACTGCCAAGGGATGGATCGCACAAATCCGCTGACTTCATCGCACGATTATTTGTATTTCACTCTTCGGGAATTGAGACTACCTCCAATACGATTGTAGCGGGTAAAACACAAACAGAATGTATCAAACTACTTCTTTCCAACTCCGATACAGTTGCTAAAAAAATCATGGGTATGAAACCGGATGACATGATATTTTCTCATTCTGCAGCAGCATCCCATTACAGCAGAATACTTGTTGGAGATGATGCGATACACTTGTTCAGTGAACTCAACTGGGATGACATATTGGAATCGCATTATGATGAAGTGGCAAGTCCTATTGCACCCTGTTCCCTGTTAAGGACCTTTCGGCTGAGCAGTCGTCTCAATAAAGCTTGGTTTACTATCCTTAATGGCAGCCTCTACGGTACAGTTCATCCTTCGCTCGAAAAATACTCGATTGAAATGTCTGCTGATGTGCCTGATGTAAATGATCCAAGATCCGCTGAAATAATGGCTACGATATTTGCTAGTAACATATTATGGGCTGACGAGGTAACTGATGAACTTATTTCTGAATCAACCCAAAAGGAATGCTTAGTTGAAATTTATCAGCCTGGTGGAATCCGAATGAGATTGATGCGTGAAGGAAAAATGTCTCCTTATCGTTAGATGACAGATCAACGGGACCTCATGTCTTGTTATACATTTGTAGCTGGGGCCATAGGGTGCAGTAACCAACGGGCATTGTGCCGAATGTTTGGAAAGGGAATCGCGTCGCGATGCTTGGTGGATTACGAAATAAAACGCATTTCTAATCCACCCTACCTTTGAGTGACCGTTATTGGCCGGGGGCTGCCTTTGGGAGGTAGGTCCCGTTAGCAGACCTTCGCCGAACACCCCTCGTTTCCATTGTCCGCTCTCGGACTCGACTGGGAACCGCAG
>JBDLIZ010000191.1:0-8919 GCA_039714615.1 Pseudomonadota bacterium
CCGAATTCTGATCGGTCCCATTCCTGGCAAATTAAGACTTTAATTGTCGTGTTCGGTTTCAAAAACAAGACACAAAAAACAAAGCCACAGCCACTGTCTGCCACCGCAGTAGACAAGTCCGAGTCAGCACCGCAACAGAAAGACCCAAAGCGTGGTCTATTTTCGCGCTTGCGCCAAGGACTTTCCAAAACCCATACCCTGATCAACAAGGATATCGGTGGTTTACTCAGTGGCAAGATAGACGGCGATCTGCTGGAAGATCTGGAAACCCGCCTGCTGATGGCCGATGTGGGTGTGGAGGCCACCGAACAGATCATCGATCGGCTCGGTTCCACCTTAAACCGTAAACAAAAAGCCGATGCCGATGTGCTGTTGAAGGTCCTCCATGAACAGATGACACAGATCCTCGAACCCTGCAGCAGCCCTCTTAACATATCAGCATCGTCCAAGCCCTATATTATTCTAGTGGTCGGCGTCAATGGTGTTGGCAAGACCACGACCATAGGCAAACTAGCCAAAACGCTGCAGCAGGGACATAAAACGGTAATGCTGGCTGCCGGCGATACCTTCCGGGCCGCGGCCGTAGAACAATTGCAGGGCTGGGGGGAGCGCAATGGCATCCCCGTCATCTCCCAGGGACAGGGTGCCGATAGCGCCTCGGTAATCTATGACGCCATCCAAGCCGCCCGGAATCGCAATGTCGATGTCCTGATTGCGGATACCGCCGGACGTCTTCATACCCAGCACAACCTTATGGAAGAGCTCAAAAAGGTGCAACGTGTCATCAAGAAACTGGATACCACCGCCCCTCACGAAACCATGCTGGTGGTGGATGCCGGTACCGGTCAGAATGCACTCAACCAGGCCCAGCAATTTCATCAGGCCGTGGGAGTGAGCGGAATAACGGTGACCAAACTCGACGGCACAGCCAAGGGCGGAATCCTGTTCGCCATCGCCAAAAAACTGGCTATCCCAGTGCGTTTCATTGGGGTGGGTGAGGCATTGGAGGATCTGCGAGTATTCGATGCTCAGGAATTCGTTCGGGCGCTGCTTGCTCACAAAAACTAACAGATAGACGACCCGAACCTGCAACCGGCATTGTAAAATAGGCTCTTAAAATCGAGCAAGGGTCTTTAAATCTATTGTCAAAGGTCAATTCCCCGACAGTCGGTCAATATCCCGCTGTCTAAAACATGGTCCTGGGCAATTTCGTTGTTGCGCCCACCTTATTATAAAGACCACAATATACCCCTTGCGGCAACCCCTGATTCCGGCGCCCATTTTGTCGATGATTCTGTTTCGAAATGTCAGTAAACGCTATTCCACGGCTCGCGAGGCGCTGAGCGAGATAAGTCTGGAAATCGATCGAGGTGAACTGGTTTTCATCACTGGGCGTTCAGGGGCCGGTAAAAGCACCTTACTCAAACTCATCCCACTGATCGAACGACCCAGCCGTGGTCAGTTGCTGATCGATAACAAAAACATCACCCACCTGAAACGTCGTCAGATCCCTTGGTTGAGACGCAATATTGGTATTATCTTTCAAGATCATCAGCTGCTGCACGATAGATCGGTGCTTGACAACGTCGCTCTGCCCATGGTTATTGCAGGGAATTCACATCGAGAAATCAAGCGCAGAACGCGAGCGGCACTCGACAAGGTAGGTCTTTTATCCAAAGAAAAGTCCTATCCCATCGCACTCTCCGGCGGTGAGCAGCAACGGGTGGGCATTGCGCGGGCCGTGGTCAATCGCCCCCCCATCTTGCTGGCCGACGAACCTACGGGCAATCTTGATCCGCAGCTGTCTGAAGAAATCATGAAACTGCTTTATCAGTTCCATCAGGTAGGGGTTACGGTAATTATCGCCAGCCATGACATTGATCTGATCAGTCGATTCAACCGGCGAATCATCTGTTTAGACAAGGGCCGTCTGGCCCCACCGGAGCAACAGACCTCGGTCGACAAACCTCTGCGCAGCTATTGAACTGAATCCATGGGGATCAAACGAAGACGTCCGCTCGCAGAATATCTGCTCAACGCCTATATCTTAGATCACGCACGTACATTGATTTTCAGCTTGGGCAGACTCTATCGCGCACCCTTGTCCAGCTTAATGACAATGGCGGTGATCGGTACCGCACTGGCACTACCGAGCGGCCTGTATATCATGCTGAAAAACCTCCAGTCGGCCACCGGCGGATGGGGTAATGTCGCCCAGATCTCATTATTCCTGAAATCCGACCTGGACGCTGGCCAGATGCGATCATTGGCCGCCCAGCTGAGCAGCTGGGATGACGTCAAGAGCGTGAGAACGATCAGCGCCGATCAGGCCTTGGAGGATTTCCGTAAATATTCCGGATTTTCCGAGGCCCTAGATTCCCTGGATGCCAACCCGCTGCCACATGTCATCGTAGTAACCCCGGCCTTGAAAACCACGCTCGAGGTTAAAGGGCTAAAAGCAAAGCTCAATGAGCTACCCGGAATCGATATGGCGCTACTCGATATGCACTGGCTGCAACGCCTGCAGGCCATGATGGACATTGCCGGCCATATCGTGGTCTCCATCGCCGTGATGCTGGGCGTCGCTGTCTTGTTGATCGTGGGCAACACCATTCGCCTGGAAATACAGAGCAAGGGTAATGAAATCAGGGTCACCAAACTGGTGGGGGCCACGGACGCCTTCATCCGGCGTCCCTTCCTTTACGGTGGTCTGTGGTATGGTATTTGTGGCGGGATCCTAGCCTGGTTGGTGGTCCATGCCGCGCTATTGCTGATAGCGAACCCCGCCCATCATCTGGCCTTGTTGTATAACAGTCAGTATCAAATTCGGGGGCTGGGCGCCCTGGATACTCTGATTCTTTTTATGGTGAGCGGTGCCCTAGGCCTTGGGGGATCTTGGCTGGCGGTGGGGAGGCATTTGGGTGATATCGAACCGAAATGAATTACTCATTCGATTCTCGCCTGCTCAGGATCTAGGTGGAACTTAATACCCAGATTAGCACTCTTATGGCTATACTGCTAAAATCAACACCTAATTTATTCTTAGGAGCAAACAGTTTTATGAGTAAGGCATTGGTAAAGACCCAAGCAACCCTGGCCATTCCGGTAGGAAACCTGGACAGCTATATCAGTGCGGCCTATCAACTGCCGATTCTGACGGCCGAAGAGGAAAAGAATCTGGCGGTAAGTCTGCGCGATGAGGACAATTTAGATGCCGCTCGAAGTTTAGTGATGCACCATCTTCGTTTCGTGATTAAGATCGCGCGCAGTTACAACGGTTATGGACTTGCCCTTGCAGATCTAATCCAGGAAGGCAATATCGGTCTAATGAAAGCCGTCAAACGCTTCGATCCCACCATGAACGTACGCTTGGTCTCATTTGCAGTGCACTGGATCCGTGCCGAGATCCATGAGTTTATCCTGCGCAACTGGCGTATCGTAAAGGTCGCCACGACCAAGGCACAACGCAAATTATTCTTCAATCTGCGGAGTGCCAAAAAACGTCTTGGCTGGATGAATCGCAAGGAGGTGGAAACCGTCGCCGGCGACCTCGGAGTGAGTCCTGAAGAGGTCATGGAAATGGAAAGCCGTCTCAACGGCCGCGATATCGGCTTCGATACAGAATCCGACGATGACAATGATAATTACGTCGCGCCCGCAGCCTATCTTCAAGACCAGCGATCCGGCCCTGCGCGGACCAATGAGACCCAGGATTGGAGCGAATACCACAAAAAGAAGCTGCACAAGGCCCTAAGCACGCTGGACGAGCGCAGCCGTGACATCCTCGCCAAGCGCTGGTTGAGCGAGAATAAAACCACCTTGGGCGAACTTGCAAAGCATTATAAAATATCCGCCGAACGCATTCGCCAGCTGGAGAGCAATGCCATAAAGAAACTGCGAAAAGTGATCGATGTATGAACGCTGCACCGGCTATAATTCGGATTGATCGGCCATCCGGCCGATAGCTGTTGCGGTACCCCTCTCCCTTTGAAGGGAGAGGAACGATCAAACACCTTCTGTATACCCAAATCTCCTCTCATCCCAACCTTCTCCCCTGGGACCGATCATACCTTACACAGTAGCAAGCTGTGATGAGGGCTGCGGCAGAGCCGGTGTTCAGCCGGGCATGATCGGGAACCCGGGAAGAGGACCGCGGGTGGCCCGGTCGCGATCGTATAGCGGTGGTGATTGCACATAGAGCGATACCAGTTGCGCCAGCGACTCCAGCGCGTTCCAATGGATGCGTTCCCAGCCATGCGAGGCATCGACCCCGAATGCCGCCAGTGCGGTACGCAGATCGTTTCCCGCCTCAACCGCAGCGGCGCTGTCGGAGCGGTAATAGCGGAATATATCTCGCTGATGAGGAATCTCGAATTCCTGACAGATGTCCAGCATGCGGTGAGTGAGGTGGTAATCGAACGGGCCGCTCATGTCTGCCATGCAGATGGTGACGCCGTATTCACTGGAGTTCTGGCCAGGCGCCGTGGTGCCATTGTCCAGGGTCAACATCTCGGCAACGTCACCGTGCAGAACTGCGGAGGCACCGGAACCTACTTCCTCCGAGATGGTGAACAAAGGGTGACA
This sequence comes from Pseudomonadota bacterium, assembly GCA_039714615.1. Lineage (GTDB taxonomy): Bacteria > Pseudomonadota > Gammaproteobacteria > JAAEPA01 > JAAEPA01 > JAAEPA01. The sequence continues at coordinate 4,585 of JBDLIZ010000191.1, forward strand.
GTCAACAGGCAGTTCCACCCCCGAATCGATGACGGCTTTAATGGCCCCGAGCAACACGGCCACACCCGCCTTGTCGTCAAGGTGACGCGACACAATGAATCCGTTCTCCATGATGTCCGGCTGCGGATCCACCGCAATGAAGTCGCCCACATGAATGCCCAGCCGCAGCAGATCATCTAGGCTGTGGGCGCGTTCATCGATACGCATTTCCAGATTGTCCCAGCTTGATGGTTGCTTATCAACCCCGGCCGCGAAGGTGTGACCCGAGGCCTTCAGCGGCAGCAACGTTCCTCTGTGGAGGCCAAAGTCGGCGAACAACGTCACCCGCACACCTTCGGCAAACCGAGCGTTCCAATGGCCTACGGGTACCACCTCGACACGTCCATTCGACTTCAGCGCCTTGACCATGGCCCCAAGGGTGTCAAGATGAGCGACCACTGCCCGGTCAGGACTGCTGTGCTTACCCTTAAGGTTGCCACGTATGGCGCCGCGACGGGTGAGTTCGAAATCAACGCCCAGCTGCTCGAGCTGCTTGCATAAAAAGTGCACGATACGGTCGGTGTAGCCGCTGGGGCTGGGTATTCGCAGTAACTTCAATAAGATATTGAGTATGTAGGTTTGATCAATGGGCAGCCTTTTCATTCTTTGATGTTGCCGATTCAGCACATTGCGGTTTGCGGAAACAATAGGTCGATGAAGCGTTCCGCGGTTGGCTGGGGTTCGTGATTCGCCAGTCCGGGTCGCTCATTCGCCTCGATGATGGCATAGTCAGAACCGTCCACTGCCGGGACGATGAAATCGAGCCCGGTAACAGGGATGTCTATTGCCCGGGCGGCATCGATGGCTGCCTGTCGCAGCGTCGGATGAAGCTCGGAAGTAACATCGTGGATGGTGCCCCCGGTATGCAGATTGGCGGTCTTGCGCACCACCAGCCGCTCATTTTCCGGCAGGATGCCGTCTAGTGAGGAACCGGCCTCGTTGACACAGCGTTCGGTTTCGTGGTCTAGCGGAATCTGGCTCTCGCCACCCGTGGCGGCTGCCCGACGGCGGCTCTGTTTGTGGATGAGTGTCCGCACCAAATCCCTGCCGTTGCCGACGATCTCCGCCGGCCTGCGCACGGCGGCGGCGACCACTTCTTTGTCGATGACGATAATGCGCAGGTCATCGCCGCTGAGATATTCCTCGAGAATCACCCTGTCACAGGTGGTCCGGGCTTCATCGATCGCCATTCTCAGGGCGTGCGCATCCCGCACATCTACGCTGATGCCTGCGCCCTGTTCGCCACGAACAGGCTTGACCACAACCGAGCCGTGTTTTTTCAAGAAGCTCACCGCCTGCTGCTCGTCGTTGACCTTAATCTGCATCGGAACGCGCAGCCCCGCCTGTCGCAGCAAGCGATGGGTGGCCGCTTTGTCATCGCAACGACTCATGGCAATCGCCGTGGTGAGCTCGCTCAGAGATTCACGGCACACGATGCTGCGACCGCCGAAACTGAGTTCGAAGTAGGATTCCTCGGCATCGAGGATTTCGGCATGGATACCGCGTTTCTGCGCTTCACGAATGATGATGCGGGCGTACGGGTTCAGATTCTCGCCCGTCTCCGTGCCGATGAACAGCGGTTCGTTGTATGGATTCTTGTGCTTCAGGGCGAAAACCGGCACGCGCTCAAAGCCGAGCTTCTTATACAAGTGGATCGCCTGGGTGTTGTCGTGTATCACAGACAGGTCCATGAACGCGCGGCCACGCGCCTGATAATACTCGATGAGCTGGCGCACCAGGGCCTGGCCGATGCCTGGCAGGGTGGCCTGGGGATCCACGGCCAGGGCCCACAGGCTGGCGCCGCCTTCGGGGTCACCAAACGCAGATTTATGATCCACGCCTGTCACGGCGCCGAGCACCCGACCGTTTTCGTTGTCTACTGCAAGCAGATACGTCAGGGTGCGCGATGTGCGGTGCGTCCACAGGAACTCGGCGTCCGGAGGCACCATGTGGCGGCGGATATACAGATTATGGACCGCTTCCGCGTCTTCCGGGCTGTTGAGCAAGCGAACCATGAAGCCCCTGGGCCGCTGGTGCGGCGGTTGATAGCGATCCAGCCACAGACGAAAGGTGTGGGAGGGATCGAGAAACACCCCCTGCGGCGCCAAGGAAACGGCGACCTGGGGGTCTGACACGTACAGCGCAATATCGCGGCGGTTCGGCTTCTCGCCACAGAGTGTGGCCACCATCGCGGCGGGATCGGCGAAGGTCTGCCCAAAGATCAAGCGTCCCCAACCACAATCGACCACTGCCTGTTCCCGTCTCTCCGGGCTATTGTGTTCCGGGGTTTCGGCGGTGCCGCTCAGTGCCCGGCTACGCTTCAGGCGTAACCGCAAACCTTCCTTGATGTTCATTGTATTACCACCATGTGTTTATTAGGAGACTATCGGACTTAGGAGTGATCTACTGCGGAAAAGCCGGATTTGGACAGATTTCCCGATCCTTTTCGTTAGATAGTAAGGCTATTCGCCTCAAACGATCGAAAAATCTGCCTCAAACCCTCTTTCCCTCGCTACGATCACCTAAATCCGACAGGCTCCTAGAGATGATTTTGCTGCAACCAGTATTCGAGCAGGGTGATCTGCCAAAGTTTAGAACCCCGCAGTGGTGTGATATGGGCGCTGGGGTCTGCGAGTAACTGGTCCACATAATCGCGCTGGAACAGGGTCCGCTGCCTTGCCCGGTCACTGTCGAGGATGCCCCGAACGAAATCCAGATACTCACCTTCGATGTGCTTCAGCGCCGGCACCGGAAAATAGCCCTTCGGCCGGTCGATGACTTCGTTCGGGATAACGCTGCGCGCAGCTTCTTTCAACACGCCTTTGCCGCCAGAGGCAATTTTGAACTCTGCAGGAATGCGCGCGGCCAGCTCAACCAACTCGTGATCGAGGAAGGGCACGCGTGCCTCGAGGCCCCAGGCCATTGTCATGTTGTCGACACGTTTTACCGGGTCATCTACCAGCATGACCGTAGTGTCCAGGCGTAGGGCGCGGTCGATTCCGCGACGGGCGCCCGGCATTGCAAAGTGGCGTTTGACAAAGCCGCGGCTGTAATCATCGGTAGTCAGGTCGGGATGAGCAGCACGCACGAATTCTGCATGATCGCGGTCGAAGAAAACATCGACATAGCTGCTCTCCGGATCTTCTACATCCATCAGCGGCGGATACCAGTGATAACCGCCAAACACCTCGTCGGCACCCTGACCGCTCTGTACCACCTTGACGTGCTTCGAAACCTCTTTGGAAAGCAAGTAGAAGCCGATGACGTCGTGGCTGACCATAGGCTCGCTCATGGCCTGAACGCACTGCTCGAGTGAGGGAAGCAGACGCTGCGAGTCGACAAAAATCTTATGATGGTGGGTATCGAAATGCTTGGCGATGATGTCGGAATACTCGAACTCGTCGCCCTGTTCACCACCCGCCTCCTCGAAGCCCACCGAAAAGGTGTTTAATCCATGCTGCCCCTGCTCAGCGAGCAAGCCGACGATGAGGCTGGAATCCAGGCCGCCCGACAGCAGCACACCCACCGGCACGTCGGCCACTAAGCGACGCTCCACCGCTGTGCGTAACACATCCAGGGTGCGTTCTTGCCAATCTTGATAGCTTAGGTCTGCTTGTTCACGAGGAGTTTCAAAGCGCGGCGTCCAGAAACGATGGTCACGGCTACGGCCGTCCGGTTCAATGATGCGGATGGTTGCCGGAGACAGTTTACGCACCCCCTTTAGTATGGTGTGTGGTGCCGGCACCACGGCATGAAAACTCATGTAGTAATGCAGGGCGACTGGGTCTATAGAGGAATCAATGCCGCTGCCGGCCAGCAACGCCGGAAGCGTGGAGGCGAAGCGCAAACCGTTGTTTAGCTCCGCAACATACAATGGCTTGATGCCCAAACGATCACGCGCCAGGATGAGGCGGCCGGAGTCCCGCTCCCAAACGGCGAAGGCGAACATGCCGTTCAAGCGGTCGACACAAGCGATGCCCCAGGCGTGGTAGGCCTTGAGTATGACCTCCGTATCACCTTCGGAGAAGAAGCGATAACCGAGCGCGCGCAGCTCGGCGCGCAACTCGCGGTAGTTGTATATGCAGCCGTTGAACACGATGCCGAGACCAAGCTCGTTGTCTACCATGGGCTGTTGCGCATGCTCAGACAGATCGATGATCTTCAAGCGCCGATGGGCGATCGCCAGATGATTTATCTGGAAAATGCCGCCGGCATCCGGGCCACGCGGAACCAGCACTGAACTCATCTCTTGGAGGGTTTCAACCGAGGTTTGGGATCCATCGAAGCGGATTTCTC
>JBDLIZ010000192.1:0-8891 GCA_039714615.1 Pseudomonadota bacterium
ATGAATAAGTCGCATGGACTCCCCATAAAGCTGTTGAATGCTATCTCCGGAGAGTTCTTCGGTCTGATGGCAGACTAAGGTGCGGTTGAGACAGACCACACGACTCACATAGCGGGATATAAAACCTATATCATGAGAGACGAGCACAATGGTCAAGCGTTCATTCAGTTGCCGGAAAAGGTCGAATATATCTTCTTCGCCTCGCATATCGATATTGGATGTAGGTTCGTCCAATAAAAGGATCTTAGGCCTGCAAGCCAGTGCGCGGGCCACCAATACCCGTTGCAGTTGCCCCCCTGACAAGGTCGAAATGGATCGATGTTCGATATCCAATATATGCGCCTCCTGCATTGCGGCCCGAACCACCTTTCTATCCCGCGCAGAGTACCCTCCAATGAGCCGGGTCTTACCCAAACGTCCGTGCAATACCGTATCTATTACAGAGATGGGGAAATCGCGGCGAAACGAGGCGAACTGGGGTACATAACCTACGTCTGCGCGGGCTTTTGCGGGAGGTTTCCCCAATACTCGAACCTGCCCCGAAGTGGGTCTCAGCAACCCCAGGATAATCCGTAAAAAGGTACTTTTTCCACCGCCATTGGGCCCGACCAAACCGACAAACTCGCCGCCTCTAATCTCAAGGTTAATATGTTCAAGTACGGCTAGCCCATTAAAACCAAATGATACATCTTTGAGTTGAATTACCGAATTCACTGTGATCGCAGTGTCTTAGCGAGGAGCTTGGTAACGCGTGTGAGGTTTTCTATGTAATCTTCCGCCAGGGGATCCAGCACCACGACATTTGCGTCGATGGCCTTTGCGACAGCCTCCGCGATGTGGCTACTGAATTGGCTTTGAATAAAAACGATTTTAATACTTTCCGTCTTGGCCAACGCTATAATCTCAGCCAGCTGTCTTGCCCCCGGCTCCTTGCCCTCCACCTCGATGGTCAACTGGCGAAGACTATAACGGTCTGCATAATATCCCCAGGAGGGGTGGAAAACCAGGAACTTACGGTTTGGTAGACCTTCCAGATGTTTACTTATTTCGTAATCCAGATCTTCCAAGCGTTGGCTAAAACGCCGATAGTTTGACTCGTAATCGCTGCGATGCAGCGGATCCACAGCGATCAGGCCATCCCTTATATTAGCGGCCTGAATGATTACCAACTTTGGACTGGTCCAGATATGAGGGTCTTTCTCGTAGCCTACCCGCCTTATCGATCCCCCATGATGATGTCTGTCCATGCTGCGCAAATGGATACCCCTGCGGGTATCGATGATCCCGAGATGAGAATGAGTGGATTCGATTTGCCTCAACCAGCTCCGCTCAAACGGCATTCCTATCTTAAAATAGAGTCGAGCCTCGCCGAGTTTAACCAACTGCCTCGGTGTCGGCTCGTAGGTCGCCGGGCCGTGTCCCGGACTCACCATGACCGACACCATGACGTGGTCGCCCCCTACCTGCTCAACAAAATATTTTTGTGGCAGGATACTGACGAATACCGACAATTTCCCTGCTACGGCACCCCCTGCCATCGCGGGCAAATCCACCACTGCACACGCCATCCACCCACAAAGTCCAAAAATGATGAATTTCATCGTTTTTTATGCCGACAGACTCCTAGAAAAACCGTAACTTGATAAACTAACGTTATAATATTTATTAATCAACACACACAAGGTGCGTGAATCTGAAGCCCTAACTGGCTTAGGCACCAAGCAATCTATGGGCCTATCCGACGGATGACTCAAAAACTCGCCCGACCGGCATCCAAACCCCTGTTGCAGACCGATCAAGTTTCCTTCAAGTTCGTTAGAATCTGTTATATCGATTGCGAAAATCGAACGACTTGCCTAGGCATGGAGGCAGCGATGATTTACACAGGACGTGACAATCAGGATCGAAACTCACAAGGAATGGTAGCGGAAATCATCAAACTGGGGCGCTCCCTGCTCGCAAAATGTCTGATCAAACTACTCAGCCAGGCGAGGGACTCAAGCTTCCGTAACGATCACAAGGCCCGGGACCTCTATACGAGGTACGATGCGTTGGATGCCCTAACAGCATTTCATGAACGCATCACCACAACCTGCCTCAAACAGGCCAAATCCAATATTATCGATCCCGTCCGCACTGATCCTACAGATTCCGCTGCCCAAAACGATCCTTGGAAAATTCAGATCATCGAGCTTGACGACCTCTACCTCAGCGAACAAATAACCCAACTAGCCGAGTCATTATACACACAGTTTGCAGATCCTTTGTTGCGGCTTGAGGTTCGCCTTGAGCAACTCAACACAATCTCACCGAACAAACTCAACATCCTGGGCTGGCATCCGCAGGCGCTTCTGGAGGCATTTCTAGCGGGTATCAAACAGCTTGGTATCAAGGTTGAGGGTAAATTATTCCTTTGCCAGTGTTTTCAAGAGCAATTATCAAATCACCTCGGAGACCTATATCAACAACTCAACCAAATCCTTAGCGATCAAGGCATTGTTGATGATAACGAGTGCCTGAACAAGGCCGTCGCCAACAAACGCCGGGAGAGAAAAAAGAAGATCGAGGCGGGAACTGGCACGATGACAACATCGAACCCACCCGATAGCCCCCCATCTAATTCAAAACACCGGCATCTGCCGAAGCAACACCTGCCACTGTCACAACAGGCTAGACCCGAGAGCGGGCCAACCACCAGCGCCACCTCTACCCCACAAATTGATCCGTTTTTGCTACTGCACCTCGCGGCAGATTCTCCTGGTACAGGTAGCATTTTAAGCGCCTATCAACGCGCCCAGATTGTGGGTGCACTATCCGTTGTACAAGGTGATTGTGCCGTGCAAAATCATTCTTCGAACAGCGATGATATCAAGGTAGCAGTAGCACGTGTTCTTTATGATTCGGGCACTTTCAACGCCACCGAACTGGTGGGAAAAGAAGCGATGGCGATAAATTTCGTTGAACAGATATTCAACACAATTTCCAAAGACGCCTCTCTATACAGCGCTGGAAAGAACTTGATCTCTAAATTGCAAATACCCACCTTAAAGCTGGCCTTGTTAGATTTTGGCTTCCTGCAGAATCCTGCCCACCCCGCCCGGAGGATGTTGAATCTGCTGGCTACGCACTTAGTCACGGTCGTCGATGAAAGGGACCCCATTTTCCCCAAACTGCAATCACTAGTCCACGACATCCTCAACCATTTCGATACTGATATCTCGGTTTTCGAGCATGCTTTATCGAATATAGAAAAGTTGAGGCCTAAAACAAACCAGTGGGTTCGGGCAAACAAGACTAAGACACCGTCCATGGCTGGCGAAAAAAGGCGGTTAGCGGCTAAAGGCGTCGTAATCCAGACCATAAAGCATCATCTTAATAACAATAATATTCACCAACTGGCACAAAAGTTTATCATTAAAAGCTGGGCTCCCTATATGGTGAAGGTTTACCTCGAAAAGGGTCTGAAAAGCCAAGCCTGGCAACGATGCGTCAGCTTACTGACTAAACTGGTCCACGCCTCACAACCATCCGAAGCACAGCAGGGCCCCGTGACCTCTGCAGATTATACCGATGAACTATTAAACGAGATCCAGCAAAAACTATCCAATAGCTTTACGGCTCAATCCACTGAACTCAGGGTTTTTAATGAACTGCGTGACCAAGGCAATGCGCCGCAACCCGAGACCAATAAATTAGACGCTCAGAGCGGGGGGAAAGAAAGCGTTATCTTGAGCGTGGATGAACTCTGCGCAAATGATCGAGTTGCCGCAAACGATATCGTTGCGAATGCAGAACCAGAAAGCAGCTTGAAAAAGCTACCCTCCTATCTAAAACCCGGTACCTGGTTCGAAATCCGTTTAACCGAAGGGGGGGGCAGACGTATTCTGAAATTATCCTCCGTATTGGAAGAGGCGAATCAAGTGCTGTTCACCAGCCGCTCTAGAGATGAAGAGCTGACCATCGACCTTACAACCTTCCTAGATGATCTCGAAAGAGGCCAGTCGAAACCCTTCGACGACAGCAATCTGTTTGATCGCGCACTAAACAGCGTGATCAACAACATCCAACAGGCCCACCAAAAACACCACTCGCCTGATGGGTTTTAAAACAGCTTCCGTTACTCCATGGGTCTCAAAAATACCTCTACAACGCACCAGTCGTGCTTGAGCCAAGCAGCTCAAAGTTCTAATATCATGTGGTCCACGTCGGAAACAGCACACTAAGGCATGACTAATGAGCGAGACACTATTTACAAAAATCATCAATCGCGAAATCCCCGCCGAAATCGTTTACGAAGACGATCAGTGTCTAGCCTTCAAAGACATCAATCCTCAAGCACCATTACATGTATTGATAATCCCTAAAAGGTCCATCGCAAGACTTGCCCATGCTACACCGGAAGATCAAGCGCTGCTTGGCCACTTATTATTAAAAGCCAACGACGTGGCAAGGGAACAAGGCTATGCCGACAACTTTCGTCTGGTAATAAATAACGGCATCGAGGCGGGTCAATCCGTATTTCACCTGCATGTGCATGTCCTAGCCGGCCGCAGTTTCAACTGGCCCCCGGGTTAGCATACGCATGACGAATGAGTTTTCAGGACACATAGTACGCCGCCTTTACCCTGATCAGAAGTACGGTTATTACCCATACGCCAGCACGGGCGCCAACCAACGTTCCACAGCGGCCACATCCATGCCCTTGCGTCGGGCATAATCCTCGACTTGATCCTTTTGTATCTTCCCAATACCGAAATACCGTGCCTCGGGGTGGGAGAAATACCATCCGCAAACCGATGCCGCCGGATACATGGCGAAGGTCTCGGTTAGCCTGAGATCAATGGTTTCATCAGGCCGCAACAAGGTCCATAAGGTCGCCTTCTCGGTGTGGTCAGGACAGGCGGGATAACCGGGTGCGGGCCTGATACCGAGATATTTCTCTTTGATCAACTCCTCATTACCAAGCCGTTCATCGGCAGCATACCCCCAATAATCTTTGCGCACGAGCTGGTGCATCCGCTCGGCCAGGGCCTCGGCCAGCCGGTCCGCCAGGGCCTTGAGCATAATGGCGCTGTAATCATCGTGCTGGGCCTCGAAGCGCTCGATGTGCTGTTCCATACCAATACCGGCGGTAACCGCAAACACCCCTAAATAGTCCGCCACACCCGTCGACTTCGGTGCCACGTAATCGGCTAAACAATAGTTAGGCTGGTCACTGAGACGCTGCATTTGCTGACGCAAATGATGCAAGGTCGCCAGTACCCGCCCTCTCGAATCATCCGTGTAAAGCTCAATATCATCCTCAGCCACGGCATTGGCGGGGAAAAAACCAAGCACGGCTCTTGCCGTAAGCCATTTCTCAGCGATGATTTTTTCGAGCATGCCTCGAGCATCATGGTATAGCTCACGCGCCTCCTTCCCCACCACCTCATCATCCAGAATCCTGGGAAACTTACCTGCCAATTCCCATGCCATGAAAAAGGGAGTCCAATCAATGTGATCAACGAGTTCCTCTAACGGATAACAACCGAAGACCTGGGTCCCTAGGGACTGAGGCCGAGGTGGACGATAGATCTGCCAATCGGTTTGCTTCTTGTTGCTGCGCGCCTGTTCCAGAACGGTATATTTGCGCACCGAGGAGCGACTGGCACGTTGTTGACGCAGCTTTTCATATTCGGCACCAAGCGATTGGGAATACGCGGGTTTCAGCTGCGGATTCAACAATTGGCTCACCACTCCCACGGCGCGCGAGGCATCGAGCACATGAACCACCGGCTGAGAATACGCGGGTTCGATCTTGATGGCGGTATGGAGCTTTGAGGTCGTTGCCCCGCCGATCAGCAAGGGCAGCATCAAACCCTGACGTTCCGCCTCTGCGGCCACATGCACCATCTCCTCGAGTGAGGGTGTAATCAGTCCCGACAAACCGATGATGTCACAGCCCTTCTCCCTGGCGGTGGTCAGAATTTTTTCGGCCGGGATCATCACCCCGAGATCGATGACCTCATAGCCGTTGCATTGCAATACGACAGCGACGATATTTTTACCGATGTCGTGCACATCACCCTTGACCGTAGCCAGCAAGATCCGGCCATTGCTAGCAACCTCCCCGGACTGCTCCGCCTCGATAAAAGGCATCAGATAGGCAACCGCCTTCTTCATTACCCGCGCGCTTTTCACTACCTGGGGGAGAAACATCTTACCCGCCCCGAACAGGTCACCGACGACCCCCATGCCCCCCATCAACGATCCTTCAATGACATCTAATGACTGCTTGGCATTGAGCCGTGCCTGTTCGGTATCCTCGTCGATATATTCGGTGATCCCATTCACCAGGGCATGTTCGAGGCGCTTCTCCACTGGCCAACCACGCCACGCAAGGTCCTCCTTGGGTCGAGATCCACTCGCCGTGCGGCCGCCCCCCCGGTATTGTTCAGCGACCTCCAGCAGTCGGTCGGTGCCCTGGGAGGTACGATTGAGTACCACATCCTCCACCCGCTCGCGCAACTCCTCGGGGATATCATCATATATCGTAAGCTGACCGGCGTTGACGATACCCATATCCATTCCCGCCTCAATGGCATGGTAGAGAAATACCGCATGGATGGCCTCGCGCACCGGATTGTTACCGCGGAACGAGAAGGACACATTGGATACCCCACCGGAGACCAGGGCATGCGGTAAGGTCTGTTTGATCCTGCGGGCGGCTTCGATGAAGGCCACACCGTAATCATTATGCTCCTCCAGACCGGTAGCCACGGCAAAGACATTGGGATCAAAGATGATGTCTTCTGGGGGAAAATGCAGTTTCTCGGTAAGGATTCGGTAGGCACGCGTACAGATCTCCAGCTTGCGATCGGCGCTGTCCGCCTGCCCACTTTCGTCGAAGGCCATCACGATCACCGCCGCCCCGTAGCGGCGTATCATCCGGGCCTGTTCGATAAATTTTGCCTCCCCTTCCTTTAATGAAATGGAGTTCACCACCCCCTTGCCCTGTAAACACTTGAGACCGGCCTCCAGAACCTCCCATTTGGAGGAATCCACCATCACCGGCACCCGCGCTATCGCCGGCTCCGTAGCCAACAGGTTTAAAAAACGCACCATCATCGCCTTGGAATCCAGGAGTGCCTCATCCATGTTGACATCGATGATCTGAGCGCCGATTTGCACCTGTTGCTCGGCCACTCCCAAGGCAGTCTCGTATTGCTGCTCCTTAATCAGGCGTAAAAACCGCGCCGAACCGGCAACATTGGTGCGCTCACCGATATTGACGAACAGCGAATCCGGCAAGATGTTGCAGGGTTCCAGCCCCGCCAGACGGCAACCCACCGTCGGCATCGGGATCTTGCGAGGGGAATGGATCCGCACGGCCTCGCGGATGGCCTCGATATGCTCAGGCGTGGTACCACAACAACCCCCAACGATATTTAGAAACCCGCTGGCAGCCCATTCGCCGAGCTGCTGAGCCATGCGTTGCGGCGTCTCATCATATTCGCCCATCTCATTGGGCAGTCCAGCGTTGGGATGGGCAGAGACATGGGTATCAGCGATGCCTGACAGTTCCTCGATATACTGACGCAGCTCCTTGGCCCCCAGGGCACAATTGAGCCCAATACTGAGCGGCTGGGCATGGCGCACCGAGTTCCAGAAGGCCTCGGTGGTTTGACCACTGAGGGTACGCCCCGAGGCATCGGTGATGGTACCGGAAATTATCACCGGATAACGCCTTCCTATTTCGCTGAAATAGGTCTCCACCGCGAAGATGGCCGCCTTGGCATTGAGAGTGTCAAAAATGGTCTCGATCAAAATGAGATCGGCGCCACCTTGAATCAACCCCCGAGTAGCCTCCATATAAGCCGTCACCAGCTCGTCGAAGGTGACATTACGCGAGCCCGGGTCATTGACATCCGCAGAGAGGGAGGCCGTGCGATTGGTCGGCCCCAACACCCCGGCGACGAACCGAGGTCTATCCGAGGTCTTGGCACTCGCCTCATCGGCCGCTGCTCTGGCCAGCCTGGCCGCCTCGACATTGATCTCGAACGCCAGCTCCTGCATGTGATAATCCGCCATCGAGATCCGATTGGCATTGAAGGTGTTGGTCTCGATCAGGTCCGCGCCTACGGCCAGATAGTCGGCATGAATGCCGCGGATAAGCTGCGGCTGGGTGAGCACTAACAAATCGTTATTGCCTTTAAGATCCCATTCCCAGTCACTGAATCGCCGACCCCGGTAGTCTTCCTCGACCAGTTTATGAGCCTGAATCATGGTGCCCATGGCCCCATCCAGGATGAGGATGCGGTCAGCGAGCTGTGCCTGAAGCAGACGTGTTTTATCGGTCTTCATGTTTGAGAGCTGGCAGCCTAGACGGCGGGATTTTCAGGGCTGGTGATTCTATCACGGGTCGCCTGCTTAGTGATGACCCTTGTCAAGGTCGGTCAAACATGGTGTCATTAACGATGCTCTCAGCGGTTCACAGCCATGTCCAAATCTCAACCCCTGCTCTTTTATATCTCCCCTGCGCATCGGTGCAGTTACCTACCGGAAAAGGAATCCGTGAGTCTGTTCGCTGATCCCTACGGACACATGAGCGCCAAGCTCTACAGCCGCTTTATCGACCACGGGTTTCGGCGCAGCGGCAATCACATCTATCGCCCCCATTGCCCCGACTGCAAAGCCTGCGTAGCGACCCGGGTAGCTGTTTTAGATTTTAAGCCCAACCGCAGCCAGCGTAGAAACTGGCGCGGCAATCAAGACATCACGGTGAAACTGCGACCCTCGGAATACCGCGATGAACACTTTCAGCTCTATCGCCGCTATATCAATACCCGGCATGCCGGCGGTGAGATGGAGAATCCAACTCCACACAGCTACCGCAATTTTCTCAGCTGTAG
>JBDLIZ010000193.1:0-8810 GCA_039714615.1 Pseudomonadota bacterium
GGATAAAACTCGCCATGAATGACCGTAAGGGGTTCGCTGAGTAGCTCACCCACCTGAGTCTCGAAGCGAGCGCAAAGGGAATGCAGCCATGATAAGGATCGTGATCGTTGCTTGGCAAACAACAGGGCTCGATGCGTCCACCCCAGATAATAACCGGCATCATATCGGCGCAGAAAGGTAAGCCCTCCTTGCTTCAAACGCGCCTCGTTATAGGCATGAAAACACCCCAGCCAGTGGGCCGCCTTGAGCAAGTCGTCGGGGTCTGGGGTTCGGCTCACCCTTATCGTGTTGATCAGGTAACCTAATATCAACCAGCTACGGTCTGATTCAGGTTCTTCATAGATCCCGTAGAATCTTGGAACCGAGAGTTCTATCTGTTGTAAGACACTACGGTAGACCCGAGCCTCATATTCCACCCCACCGCGGTGTCCATAGACCTCGCGATCCAGATCGATGGAATACTTACATAAAAGGCGCACTACACGCTGCCCCTCCAGCCGACAAGTGACGATCTCGCTGGGAAAGGTACTGGCCTCGATATTTGCTCGACGGTCAATAATCTCGATCCGGTCATGTAACTCACCACATTGCTCAAACACGGCGGCAAGACCTTTGTTCAGAAGCCGAGTCTGGGGGTAAGCAGTCATCGCCCCTACCGTACCTTCATACCCATGATGAATGAGTTTTCAGGACACATAGCACGTCGCCTTTGCCGCATAGCCGCGTTAGAACACGAAAACCATAAGATATCACTATGCCTTACGTGTTCTGCCTTGCTCTGCGACAAATCCAACGCACTCTCCGCACCCGAAAACCCATCCGTCATGGGTATATACCCATGGCTCGAAGGGATACGTCCAGGAAGGTTCGAAAGATATTCATGCGCTGCATGCATCTATAGACATAGCCATCGGCCTCTAGGCGCTCGATCTCCCACACCAGGGCATCGAGACAACGAAATAAGGTACCCACATCCGCGAGCCGCCCCAGATCCCTGCTGTCCAGATGCTGCCAACGATCCCGCACCACGGACCAATAGCTGCTGAGATCCGGTGAGGCAGCGATATCAGGCAAAGACCCGATATCGTGAGATTGGGCCAGGTCGATGGCCGGAACTCCGAGACAGGCATTCTCCCAGTCAACAGCGATCACGCGCTCATTACCCTGCTGCCTCCTGATGCGCAGGTTTTTACGCACCAGATCGCCATGCACCAAGGTCCGGGGAAAGCCATCACACAGGGTTTCGATCTCCAGCCAGTGCCGGGTCAGGGCATCACAATCCAGGGCAATGGCCCGCAGCGTTGAACGATGGTCCGGACTCAACCTCAAGGCGTCTTGAATCTGCTCAATACCCGTGCCTATCCTTAAAAGTCGGCGGTAATAATAGTCCGGCCCGCGTTCGGGCAAGTCACTGATCGCCATGCCCGCTGAACGTACATGAAGCCTACCCAACCAGCGACCAAGAAGGGCGCGATGTCCGGCATCCAGCGGTGAATACCATCTGTCTCCGACATCCTCGGTGAACAACCAACAGAACGGCCCACCGGCCGGCTCTACGAACCCCAGGAATTCCGGTGCCTCCATGGAAAGTCTCGGAAGGATCTTTTCGTAGATCCTGCGCTCCAGCAACGCAGACCAGCGCCGGCAGCGCTTGGCAATCACTGCCCCCCCCTGGGCCGTAAGGCCCTCCAGCCGGTATACGGCCGATTTGGAGGACATCTTGTGGCGCTCCTTCAAGGTATAAATACGCTGAGGTGTAACCGGCTTCGATCCAAGACCCAACCATGCCTTCACCGCTGGATGGTCACCGGGATCGGCGCACTCGACCTCCTGGATCACCTGTCTCGCCATCCCCTCCCCTTGAGGAGCTCCAGGGCGCGAGCGAGCACCCCGGCGGCCTTGGCGCATTCCAGGATGAGTCGTCCCAAAATCAGCACTAGCATTCCCATTAACAAATAAAATACCGACCAGACCTGATCCAAGTAAGCGCCAATCGTCAAAGCGCCCAACATAAGCACTGTGACAATCCCAAAAACCGATCCTTGAGGCCATTGCCAAACTCGGACCAGCTGCCTGCCGGCATCATGTTCTTCAATGGCAATGAGCAGGGACACACTGCCAAGCGGCCCACCGCGAATCCTCAGATCCATACGCTCATAGTCTCCGCCCCTAACGACTACGGCCCCCAGCTCCTGTAAAGCGGTCTCGATATGCTCCACCCGCTTTTCCGGGGGTTGCCAATGTTCGTCCCACAGGCTGGATGCCCTCCAGATGGGGAAGGCAAGGCGCTGCACGCCGTGGCTTCTCCAGGGTGTTAAACCGTGACGCAAGCGACCGATCAACCGCGCCAAGGGCTGCAATAGATGTAAAAATGCAGTAGTCACTCTAAACTTCAGCCGCCCATAGGGAGATTGAGGTTCGGCGGTAAATGAAGCCTTCGTGGCGCTGAGCCCCGCTTGGGCCAGCGGTAGAGCAATGGCCAACCCAAGCAAAGGAAGGGCGTAGAGTAGGGGGGCCCAAAGCCATCCGAGTGCGGACAGACCGGCGAGTATCGAAACCAGCAGATACCATTCGGGCATCAAGGACATGGAGCTCAGGGCCCCTGCCGCGGGTTCGTAGAGCGATTGAAAGGGTGCTCGACCCCACCTTCCCTGGTAAACCCGCGCTCGTCCAAGCTTGAGCGCTCTTGTCGGACCCCTGCCGTAGAGTCGTCCGCCCCAGCTCAGGTGTCCGAAGGCATTATATTTTTGAGGCCATTTATGCTCCAGTAGGGCCTCCGCCTTGCCATAACCCAGCTGCTGACGCCAATACATGGCGATGGAATTACGCCGATGGTGCCATACCATGGCCGCGGCATGAAATCCCAGGCTTGCACCGGCATCCTGCAAACACCAACACAGATCGACATCGTCACCGGCGGCCCGGAAGCGAGGATCAAAACCCCCAACGGCCTCCAGGGCCGAACGCCGAAACGCCATATTGCAACCGGGGATATGCTCGGCCTCGGTATCCGAACTCAATACATGGACGGGTCCACCAGGGGCATTGGCAATGCATTCGGCGATGAGGCCGTCACCCTGGGGGGCCAGGTTCGGTCCGCCCACACCCACATGGCTGGTGGAACGAAAAATAGCGACCAGATAATTTAACCAGTGAGGATCCGGATAGGCATCATCATCGATATAAGCCACGATCTCACCGCGAGCGGTCTGCCAGCCGGTATTGCGGGCATTGCTCAGACCCCGGTTTTCCGTGCTGATGAGCCGTACGTCGTACGGTGATGCAATCTGCGCGGTCGCATCCGTGGAACCGTCATCGACGACTATGATCTCGTAGTTCGGATAGTCCAGCCTGGTCACACCCTCCAGGGTGTCACGTATTGTGCGTGCCCCATTGAAACTGCAAATAACGACTGAGACGAACGGTGGTGATTCCCATTGCGGAAAAGGTACCACGTCATAGGCCCTGCGCACCGTCGTGAGGGCGGGTTTGGGACGTCGTTTACGGGTGGTGAGGCCAAAATCCCAATCCTCGATCTCGCAACCGCCCCGGAACCATTCATCGGTCCATGAGAACACGAAGACCCCGGCGCAGCCCGATGCGAAGGCCACGGCGATCTGAGCGGCCAGAACCCTGGCCTGCACGGGCTCACCATGGCGCCTGCTGTCAAGCCCGATCTCGGTCAACAGCAGGGGGCGTTCCAAGGAAAGATTGTGCAGGCGTGCCAGATAGGCCCCGAATTGCTCGGTGGACTCCAGATAAACGTTGTAGCACACGAGGTCCAGGAACGGAAGCTGCAGATATTCCGTCGTAGGATAATTGACATAGGTAAACAAGGCCATGGGGTCCTCGGCCTTTCCCAGCTCATAGAGCCGCCTGATAAATCCCTCGATACGACGCCGACCGTGCCAGCGTACGATGGATGAAGGGATCTCATTACCAAGCGCAAAACCCAGCACGGCGGGGTGTCCACTGCAGGCCCTTATCCCGGCGCATACACGCGCCTCAATGGAGCGCCTGAGACCGGGATCATCGAGAAAGGTGACATGTTGCTCCCATGGCAATCCTACCAACAGGCGTAGTCCATGGCGTTGTGCGCAGTCCAGAATCCAGTTGGGCGGTACGGTATAGGTACGAACGGTATTGATACCAACCTTCACTATCCGCCCGAAATCCGCCTCGACCACGCCCGGGACAGGGAACCCCCCCCCTCCCTGAGGACTTCGAAACACACCATAGGTTACCCCTCGAATCCAATATTTCTCATCTCCAAGGTAGATAAACTTTCCCCTGCTCACCGGTCTGCAGGGATGTTCCGAAGCCGGCTGGATCAGCGTTTCACCCTGAATATCAGATTGGGAAGACGTCCCCCTGTTGATATGGGCCGTTACCTGGCTATCCATTATTATTGTGTTTATCCGAAGATTTTATAACAATCCCTTGGAATGGCGATTGCAGATGGGTATATCTAACGCACTAAAACTAAGGGGAGTTTCAGCTGCTTTATGAGTTGGGCCAAAGGGGTTTGTTTTAGAAAGGGGGCATCGGCGGCGACGATCAACACGCCGCCGCCCTCCTGCCACAGCTTATGTGACAAGATAGGGATTTCGAGCTTGCGCAGCCAACTGAATTCTGCCTCTCTTCCTCGTCCCAGTAACCCGTCCTGCATCTCTTTTCGCAGGCCTTCAAAGGCATTCAAAGAATCCGTATGAATAAGAACGATAAGCCTGCGATGATTTCGCTTGGAGAGCCGGACGGCCACGTTTAGTGCATTGATACCGGATTCAGATTCTTCAACCAGCACGAAAAGCGGCTGCCCCAGCGGCACCGGCCCCTCCAGGATCAGCACTGTGCGTTTTGATCTAGTCGCCATCATCGAGGCCGTCGAACCCAGCTGATCATGGCTTACCAGCGTGCGGCCGGTTTTTCTGTGGACAATCAGCAGATCGGCTCGTTCGGTGGCATCCAACACCTCGCTTTCGATATAACCTCTAACGGTTTCAAAAGACCAGCGAACCTTCTGCTGACCTGCGAGCTGGGCGAACTCGCGACTTATTCGTTTAGCCTGGCTCTCTAGGTCTTTCTCTAGCTGAGCCCTGTCCACACGCCTCTCGATGGCAGAATAACTGATCACCTCCTTGGCGATGGGCAGATCGGCGAATCGCATCAAGTCGAAATCCTGAATGAACAAGCCCTGCAGTTCCGCTCGCAACATCGCCGCTAAATGGACAGCTACCTGTATCGTTGTATTGTCTTGCACGGATGAATCCAGGGCGACTTGGATTCGACGGATCTTCGCGCCGCGAGACTGCTTAGCCATTTTGCGCCTCTTCCTTGTCCGATGTTGCAAAGCTCTTCTGCAACTCGATCAACTCCAAGAGCCGATCCTGCACCTTGGCGTTGAGGCTGTCAGGGGAAAAGTTGCCTTGTGCATCGAACTCACCGGCAGGTAAATCGGTTAACAGCTCCAAGGCCTGATCGACCGTATCGATGGCATAGACCGAAAACTCACCGGCAGCAGCGGCAGCGACGACATCTTCACGCAACATCAGATGCTTGATGTTCGATGATGGGATCAATACCCCCTGATCACCGGTCAAACCACGGGCCTTGCATATATCAAAGAATGCCTCGATCTTTTCGTTAACGCCGCCTATGGCCTGGACCTGGCCATGCTGATTGATCGAACCGGTCAGTGCCAGCGACTGCTTGATCGGCACCTGTGCGAGGGCCGACAGCAGGGCACAAAGTTCGGCAACCGAGGCGCTGTCTCCATCGACTATGCCGTAGGTCTGCTCGAACACCAGGCTCGCCGATAAGGACAAGGGCATATGGCTCGCATAACGCGCCCCCATGAAAGACGACAATATAAGGACACCCTTGCTGTGAATGGCTCCCCCCAATTCCACCTCGCGCTGGATATCGATGACATCACCCTTGCCCAATCTCACCGTAGCGGTGATACGCGAGGGTTGACCGAAGCTGAAATCTCCAGTCTGCAGCACGGCGAGGCCGTTGACCTGACCGATCTGTTCACCCTGCGTGGAGATCATCAGGGTACCGCGCTGTATTGATTCATAGATCTTTTCGCGTATGCTATCCAGTCGGTAGATCTTTTGCTCCACAGCCGTGTTCACATGCTCGGCCTCAATGACCTCCTTACTCGCGCGTTTTGCCCAGTAATCAGACTCGGTTACCAGATCCACTACCCGGCGCATATGCACAGACAGCTTTTCTGCATCGCCGGCCAATCGGGCACTGTGATCTATGACACTCGCCACCGCATCCCTGGTGAATGGAAACAATTCCCGGCGTTTCACCACGGTGGCGATCAAGCGGGCATACAGCGCGATATTCTCCTTACTGCGATCGATTTCATCCTCGAACTCCGCGGCCACCTTGAACAGGTCTTTAAATTCCGGTTCAAGTGCACACAACAGATAATACAGCAGATGGTCACCCAGCAAGACGAGCTTGATATCGAGAGGAATGGGCTGAGGTTCCAGCGAGGCCGTGCTCACCAATCCGAGCATTTGACCAAGTGATTCCAGGGTGATCTTTCTGGAACTCAGGGCCCGTTTCAAACCTTGCCAGGCATAGGGTTCCATCAGCAACTTGCGAGCCTCTATGATTAGATAACCGCCATTTGCGCAATGCAACGCCCCCGGCCTGATTTGGGTAAAATCGGTGACCAGTGCACCGAGTTGGGAGGTGTACTCTACGCGGCCGATGAGATTGGGAAAACTCGGGCTGTCCTCAAAGACGACCGGCACCCCCTTTGCCTGACTTTGATCCACCATGAGATTGACCTGATAACGCCGAAAAAACTGGGAAGGCGGTGAAACCAGGCCCAAGGGATTGTCCTGTGCAGTGGCATGGTTACCAAACTCAATGAGATGCTCGAGGACATCGGTCTGTACGTGGCCGAGGTAATCAACGATCTCGGAAAGCCCGGAATACTTCTCACGCAGATCCTCCAGCGGCTGCCTGATGGCCCCCAGGGCAAATTCCCGGTTGAGTTTCTCGACCTTGGCCTTGCGCTCTTTCTCCCGTTCTGGTGCCCTCATCAGTATCCGGGTCAGTTTTTCCTTGAGTTTATTGGTGGTTTCTTCTATGCGCTTTTTTTCCTCTTCCGGCAACTGCTTGAATGCCTCGGGGCTGATCACCTCACCTTTTTTGAGGGGGGCCACTCCGAAACCATGGGGAGTATGCAGGATCGCCATACCTTGGTCTTGCGCCTCCTTCTGTACCTCGGCAAAAATATCTTCCTGGCCTTGTTTGTACTCCTCTTCTATCTCGTTAACCCGGCTGCGGTAAGCATCGCTTTCGAATGAGGCAGGGATGGCCGTACGAAGGTTATAGACGAGATTTTCCATATCGCGCTTTAAACCGCTGGCCATCCCGGACGACATGCGCAATGCAAGGGGTTTCTGAGGATTATTAAAATCATTGATATAACACCAGTCGGCGGGTGTCGGCCGGCTAGCAGCCTGTTTTTCCAGGGTCTCTTGAACTACAGCATGCTTGCCCACACCCGGTTGACCGATGGCATAGAGATTGTAGCCTTCATGCTGGATGCTGATACCGAAGTCCAAGGCCTCCAATGCCCGTTGTTGGCCGACGGTTTCATCCAGCGTTTCCAGGTCCTGCGTGGTATCAAAGTCCAGCAAGCCCTTATCACATCGCAGCCGTAAGCTACTAGGGTCCAATGCGCGCTGTGTCGTCATAGTTGAGATATCCAATTAAGTATTAGAGGGACCTTAGTTATTCGATTATGCCCTTTTAGGAATGGATCAAGAGGATTCAGAGCTGTACTAAAACCGCTCAGGATTTTAACCCCCGCAGTTGGGATCATCCAAGTCTAGGAGGCTGTTGGGCCTAGGCGATCGTAGCGAGGTAAAGGCGGTTTGAGGCAAATTTTTCCGCAGTAGATCAGTCCTAGGTCCGACCGGCTCCTAGGGAGGTTTTAAAACAGCCTCTCAACAAGGTTTGGCCTTGGAATGATCTCCCGTCATAGGCACGAAGGCAACGCCTAAGATACTCTTTTCATGCACCTGCCCCGTTTCATCTTTTTCTATTACCATCAGTTCTTGATACATATGCGGTTCGCCTACCGGGATTACCAGCCTCGATCCCGGTTTCAGTTGCTCTATCAATGCGGGGGGAATCGAGCGGGCTGCCGCCGTTACGATGATTCCATCATAGGGCGCGTACCGTCTCCAGCCGAAATATCCATCACAGCGCTTAACCTCTACATTCGTGTATTGCAGCATTTTTAGGCGTTGTTGAGCCTCGATCGCAAGTTCTTCAACGATTTCTGTGCTATACACCTGTTTAACCAAAACGGATAGCACGGCAGCCTGGTAACCCGAACCGGTCCCCACCTCAAGAATCACAGAATTCTTCTTCGGTTGTAGCAGATCCGTCATCAGGGCCACGATATAAGGCTGCGAAATCGTCTGTCCATGACCGATAGCTAAGGGGCCGTTGCTGTAGGCCAATCGTTTCATGTTGGCAGACACAAACGCCTCGCGGCGAACCTCACCCATTGCCTTCATTACCGCAGGGTCCAATGCATCCTTACCGATGTAGTTGCGGGTATAGCGCACCTCCATATCTATGTCGGCGAGCATTTTACTGATACTGCTCATATCTTGCCCTGAAATAGTTGAAACGGCTAAGGAATGCGCATGACACAGTTGCCCAACTGGTGCCGAATGATCGTTTGTATTCTGCGTTGCGATAAGGCAAACCAGTTGGGTAACGTGTGTCGGTAGCATTCCTAATCATCAACCCGCATAACCGGCACC
>JBDLIZ010000194.1:0-8737 GCA_039714615.1 Pseudomonadota bacterium
CAGAAGAATAACGCGCTTGAAATTTTTTTCATTGGGCTTCCATTAATTGAGTTAAACCAGGTTAGATACTGGCATAGATACCATTTGATTTACCATCGGTTTACCGATGTTTACATTCTGATATGCCCATCCCCCAGCACAATGAATTTCACCGAGGTGAGCCCTTCCAGGCCCACCGGGCCGCGGGCATGGAACTTGTCGGTGGAGATGCCGATCTCGGCCCCCAGGCCATATTCGAAGCCATCCGCGAATCGGGTGGAGGCATTCACCATCACCGAGCTGGAATCGACCTCCGCCAGAAAACGCCGCGCACGGGTGTAGTTTTCGGTGATGATCGAATCGGTATGCTGGGAGCCATGGGTATTGATGTGTTCGATCGCCTCATCCAGATCCTTCACCACCTTGATGGAGAGGATCGGCGCCAGGTATTCGATGTCCCAATCCTCCAGGGTGGCGGCCAGACAACCAGGCAGCAAACGCCGGGTGGTCTCGCAGCCGCGCAGCTCCACCCCCTTCTCCTGGTACATCTTGCCCAGTTCCGGCAGCACGCTCTCGGCAATCTCCTCGCAGACCAGCAGGGTCTCCAGGGTGTTGCAGGTCCCGTAGCGCTGGGTCTTGGCATTGAATGAAACCTGCAGGGCCTTCTCCATATCCGCTTCGTCATCGATATAGATATGACAGATGCCATCCAGGTGTTTGATCACCGGTACCCGGGCATCCCTGGAGATGCGTTCGATCAGCCCCTTGCCGCCGCGGGGAATGATCACGTCGATAGACTCCGGCATCGTGATCATGCTGCCCACCGCCGCCCGGTCGGTGGTCTCCAGCACCTGCACCCCATCCGCCGGCAGACCGGCCTGCACCAGCCCGCGATGGATACTGGCGGCGATCGCCTGATTGGAGAGAAACGCCTCCGAACCACCCCGCAATACCGTGGCATTGCCCGACTTCAGACAGAGGGCCGCCGCGTCCGCGGTGACATTCGGCCGGGACTCGTAGATGATCCCCACCACACCCAGGGGTACCCGCATGCGGCCCACCTGGATCCCGGTCGGCCGGTAGTTCATGTCGAAGATCTCACCGATGGGGTCAGGCAGAGTGGCGATCTGCCGCAGCCCCTCGATCATGGAGTCGATGCGCGCATCGGTCAGCTCCAGCCGGTCCAGCAGGGCGGCATCCAGTCCCTTGGCGGCGCCCGCCTCTAGATCCTTCCTGTTCTCCAGCATCAGGAGATCTCGCTGCTCCGCCAGATCATTCGCGATGGCGTTCAGGGCGGTGTTCTTTTCGCCCGTGGTGGCGGAAGCCAGGCGACGGGAAGCGGTACGGGCCTGCTGCCCCAGCTGGCTCATATAGGCGGCGATATCGGTGATGTCGGTCATCGGCTCAACTCTGTGATCTGTCAAATGCCGTGAATTCTACCAGAAAGTGCAGTTGGACAGGTTCGGAGGGCGTCGTATTGTGCCGATTTTTTCATACCAAGGTGGTGCAATACGGCGTTTCCCGGTCACGGATCAACCGGCGCTTGAACCGAGCGCAGTTCTGTTGGCCTGATTAGCCGACATTCCCCATATTTTCGTTGAGTCAGACTATCGCTAACCTTGGTTCCAGGTTTCCCCCTGGGACGAAGGTCATTTTAGGCTTCGCTTTTCCTTCTCGTTTTCAGTAGGCTAACGCCCGCCTGATTGGTTCACGAAGCGAACTCAGTCAGCCCCGCACCAAAGCACAACTTATCTGCCGCAGACAATGCATCCTCGGTTATCATTATTGATTTGAAATAACTTCCACAAAATGCAGATTCATACTCCTATGCGCACCACCCCTGAAAACGCTAGCCGACGGGAAATCAACGGTATTTTATCTGTCTACTATGACGGTTACTGGATCAAATATTATGAACCTCCAGTAGACAGCCTTTCCGCCAAGAAAAGCCTGATCCAGTCTTTGACCCGCCGTCTGTTCAACCACATGGAACACGGCATCAATATTCCGGGAAAGCTGCTGGACGAGGTTCGCTCAGCCTATCTGGCCGAAACCAATCCCAAGAAAAAACGTGTCAAGGCGGCCATGCTGGCCGGCGCCCTGTTCAATCGCGCCGCTGACATCTTCACCAATCTGGTCGAACTCGAGGCCTGCGGGATAAAAATCCGTCCGGGCAACGACCTGATGCATGAGTGTGGACAGTGCCTGCAGGAGGCCCTGAAATATGGAAAACAGGTCAAGCACCGCAATGGTGATGAAGGTATAGATGAGCTCTGGGGCGAGCCCTTCAAGGCCTTCACCATGTCCATGCAGGCATTCTACGAAAGCCGCTACATCAAGATCGCCATGACCATGCACGACATCGATAAAATCGCCAAAGAGATAGTGACCTGTTTTGCAAAGGATCCAAGATTCGCTGGCATCGACGAGCTGATCCTGGAATACGCCAAAATGGCGAAACGCAAGTGTGAAACCCTGCGGACCGATAATGACATATTCGATATCTGGTCAAATTTTGTGGTGGCGGGAGAAGATGTCATCGATTTTTCCCCCAAGACCATCAATACCGCGGTGCAACAACCCAACGATGTGATAGATGGCAAGCACCTGCTCAAATGGGGTGTCAGACTGATCGGTTTCGTAACCCGGGCCCGTACCCCTATGCCAAAGAGTACCGAAATCTATGTTGCCGAATGTGAGCGCTACAAAAACAGATCGGATTGAAAGGGCCTGTAGCCCCGTTCACCAATTAGCTGGGAGGGAAATAGCAAAGTATTTCCTTTAGAGTTGCATCCACTCCGTAGCGGTCAACCGCTCTCTCACGGTTGCATGACCGCTGATCTCAAGTAACAAGCGGGTCATTCAGTTTCAATGACATTTCCCCTGTCAGTAACAATTTGAAACATATTGAAACACAATTTCTTGATTTGAATGTTAGTATTTACTAATACTTTAATTCTTTTGTGTTCAATTAATAAGGGGGCAGTATGAGACTCACAAGGTTTTTCATGAAAACGATATTTTTGGTACCCGCCATTGGCTTCAGCCTATTTTTCGGCGCCGCCGCGAACGCGGTGACGCCGACGATCGACGAGGTCGCCAAATTGATTGCCAGCGATGGCGAGACATCCGATTATCTCGGCTATTCCGTTGCTGTGAATGGTGATACCGCTGTGGTCGGTTCTTATGGGGACGACGACCTGGGCAGCGAGGCCGGCGCTGCCTATATCTATATCCGCGACAGTGCAGGGGTCTGGAGCCTACAGCAGAAGCTCACCGCGAGCGATGGCGTGGCCGACGATCGTTTCGGTTGGCGGGTCGCCGTGGACGGGGACACCGTTGTGGTCGGCATCGAATCCTGGGATTTCTTCGCGCCTCCCCCCGGTGCCGCTTATGTCTTCACCCGCGACAGCGCGGGTCTCTGGAGCGAGCAGCAGAAACTGACCGCCTATGACGGTGAGGCGGGTGACTATTTTGGCCAATCGATCGCCCTGAGTCTGGATACCATCGTGATCGGCGCTGCCGGTGACGACGATGTGGGAACAAATGCTGGCGCCGCCTACGTATACACCCGGGATAGCGCGGGTCTCTGGAGCCTGCAGCAGAAACTCACCGCCATCTTTGGTACGGATAATGACTCATTTGGCAATTCGCTCGACCTGGATGGGGAGACCGCTGTGATTGGGACCTCGGGCTACTATTTCGATACCGACGGTACATACATTCAATCTGGTGCCGCCTACGCGTTTACCCGCGACAGCAGCGGTGTCTGGACCGAGCAGGAGCTCGACCCCAACGTAAATGTGGAGACAGAATGGTACGGTAAAGCCGTTGCCGTGAGTGGGGATAGCATTGCGGTCGGCGCCTATGGGGATAGCCAAATCGAGCTTGGCGCGGGCGCCACCTATCTGTTCAATCGGGATAGTACGGGCGTCTGGAGCCTGCAGCAGAAGCTCACCGCCAGCAATGGCGCGGCCAATGACAAGTTCGGCTTCTCCGTCGACATGGATGGGGATAATCTGGTGGTCGGCGCCTATACCGACGACGATAACGGGACTGACGCCGGCTCAGTCTATCTCTTCACCCGGGATACCACCGGCGTCTGGAACGAACAACTGAAACTGCTCTCCAGCGATGGCCTGGATTATGACTATATGGGTTATGCGGTTGGGATATCGGCTTCCTCGGTGGTTGCCGGCGCCTATCTGCATGACACGTCAACGGGCGCCAATGCAGGGGCCACTTATGTCTTCGACATCCTGCCCAGTGCCGATGGGCCTGACATCACCCTGACTCCGAGTGCACTCGATTTTGGTGATGTCATGGTCGGTCAATCAGCGGAGCAGCTGGTCACCGTTTCCAACTTCGGCACCGCCGAGTTGCTGCTCTTCGATATCGCGCTCGCCAATGGTATTGACTATAGCCAGATCAACGACTGTCCAGCGAGCCTGCTCCCCGCGGAGGCCTGTCAGATCGCGGTCACCTTCGCGCCCACGCTCGAAGGCCTACTGACCGATGCGCTGACGATCCTTTCCGACGATCCGGATCAACCCTCGGCCAGCGTGACCCTGTCGGGTAGCGGCATCACCCTGTTGCCCGATCTCACGGTAACCGATATCTCTACACCACGGACGATGACCGGGGGTAAGCTGGCCACCCTTGGCGTGACCGTCGCCAACCAGGGCAGCGCGGATGTGACGGGCAGTTATTGGGTGACCCTGTATCTCGATAACACCCTGATTGCGGCGGAGTATGTGACCGATGCGCCCCTGGCGGGCACAGAGGTTAGCTACAGCTGGAGTGTGCAGATCCCGGATCTCAATCGGGGTACCTACATCCTCGAGGCGGTGGTCGATCTGGATAACACCGTTCTGGAACTGGATGAGACCAACAACAACCTGACCAAGTCGGTGAAGATCAACTAATCGGCTACCGAAATGGGGTGTACTCGCCAAGATGGGAGTACACCCCCGGTATCAGGCTAACTATGGTGCGCAAGAGAAAGGCCGTCAGCGCACCAGACTCAGGCCAAATGAATTAATGATCTGTCCGGCAGGTCCAGCTTGCCATAAGCATGGCTTCAGTCTGGACTTGCCGGCTGACCACGAACGAATAGAAAAACATTTTCAGGTAAAACCAAAGGTTCATGTGAATAGCATGGAGATGGCTGACATGGTGAATAAGAAGAGCCTAAAGGAGAGCGGTGGAGAGTTCTTTTAAACATCGATCTTTGAACCTAATGGAGACAAACATGAAAATGACTCAACTCTATCTATTAACTGCCGCAGCGTGTGTAGCCGTGGTATCCGTCACATTGGCTGTTGTGGTGAATGTAGCTATCGCTACGGCGGCCTCCCATATGGCTTAGACATATAGCCCAAGGACCGCCGTAGCTAAAGGAGCTAAGGGGACCTGGCTCAAATATGTTTACAATTGCCAGAAACAATTTGAGCCAGGCCCCTGTAGCTGGAATCAGGGTTTAATGATTTTCAGGGGGTAGTGTTTTGCAATTGGCACAAAGTCCTTGTCGTTATGCAGTAACTGGCAATGATGTTCGAGTGCCGTGGCGGCAATAATGCAGTCATTGGTTTTGCGGATGGTGATGCCCTGCTTGCGTAGTTTGCGATAAATGTCAGCTGCACGAACGAATAGAGCTTCGGGCATTGGCAACATAATCAGTGGGCTAAGATCGCGCCGAACGCGGCGGTGCGTGGTGTCATCGCCTATACCCTGGAGGATCTCCGTCAGTATGACGCCACACAGGGCAAGGTCTTCGTTATCTAGGATAAGGTTTTCCAGCTTGGCCACATGAGGCAGATCACGACCCGCAAAGAAATCGATCCAGACACTGGTGTCGACCAGAATCACTGACCGCGACCAGTACGCATCTCCGTAAGATCACCCTCCCAGGCCACCTTGCCTTTAAGTGACAGAAGTTTCTTTTGCTGCTTGTGGCGCAGGAGCTCGCGCAAGGCGAAATCAACCAGTTCACGACGGGTTTTGAGCCCAGTGGCCTTGAGACCGGCCTCGACCAGTTTGCTATCCAGCACGATGTTGGTACGCACGTTATCTGATTCCATAGCATCTGTTCCAGTAATTGATATACACATATACTATATTATTATGTGTATTGTAGGCTGTGAAGGGTTCGAGGGCAAAGCTTCCGCGCCCTGCTCACTCCCTCACTTGCATCCCTGCCGGCGAGCCCGCGCCTACCCCTGGATCTTATCCCATCAACTGATCCAGGCGATCGCCCAGGTCCTGCTGCTGGTTTGCGCACCGCAGCTACCGGATTGTAAACCAAGCCCATCCGCCACTCCTTAATCGCTACCCTGAACAGATGGGATAACAGGGCCAGATCCAGTCGTACCCTGTTATTGCTTTTTCCCAATGCCAATTGTTCATCACGATACCGAGCCAGCAGATCTGGCGTTATCGCAACGAGGGCATAATCTCCCAGCATCTCGAACAGTGGCTTTGCTCGCACGGTTTCCCGCCGCTGTGTTCCAGCACTCTTGGTCGGGGATACTTCCGCTAGATAGCGTGTCAGTGCTGACTTGAGGGTCGTGCTTTCTGACGGTGCCCGGTCAATATAGGCACTGCGCACCATATCGTCTTCGGTGCGCCGCACCCAGCCCTGGGCATCGCGTTTGCTGCGTAAGGTCTTGATGGTGGTCGACCAGCCGCGCTTGCGGATAATGGCCTTCCAGGTTTTCGAGGGGGTCTTGGTTACCTTAGCCACGGCATCTTCCGGCACATATGTGTACCGTATGTGTACCGCGTGACCAGCTGATTAAAAAGCGAATAACGCTAACTTATTGATAAACATGGAGCCGGCGAGAGGAGTCGAACCCCCGACCAGCTGATTACAAATCGGGGCTTCGCAATACAACACAACTAATTACAATAATATTTTCAGTTAGTTAGACAGTCTGCTTACTTGCCCATTTTTGTGGATAACTGCCGTTTTTTACTGGTGAGTGCGCCATTATTGCGCCATTCCCCTCTATCCAGCCAAGCAATAAAACCCCAATCAGTTACCCGGCCGGGGCCTTTTACATCACCCAAAATGATGCTGTTATTATTAAGCAGCCTCTAGAACATATGTTTAGGATGGTTGCCTCGTAAGGGAGGGAGATTGAAAATCCGCAGGTTATCCACCATTCTTGCTTACACAAACAGCTTCCACTATTATCCTGATTAAATGGGTTGGGACTTCCCGGCCGGCGTGGGGCTACTGAGGCAACTTAGTGGCCCCTCTGCTTTTCAGGGAAACACTTTAAGCCCATTCCCCGCTACGCATCCACGTTTCCCCACGTAGAGTTTGCGTGCTATGACCTCAAAAGCCCGGTTTTGCTGCTCTGGTCGCAGAACCGATAAACCTATGGGGCGCGCAGTGAGATCCGCCAGTTGCAAGCCTTCCGAGTTTGTCTGCTTATGGGCAATAACCAGCTCGAATGGCAGATTTTGATGTCTACGGTTTATCCCAGAGCAAACTCGCCGAAACTCCAGCTCAAGCTCATCATCTTCCTTCTTCCCTCTCGCCTCACAGACAATATGTGTGATTCTTTCTCCTTGTCCCATCTGATGCATAAAATCGTGAATACGCTCCAGACCAAACTGCAGCGCAAGATGATAAGGATGATATGGGGTTGAATATCTCTCCTTATGCTTGGGCTTGTCGATAATCACTGCCACCAGAGTCATATCCACCTCCTCAATAACCTCCGTCAGGTCATCCAGGAAGGCTTCACGGGATTCCTTGTTCAAAGCCTTGAACGCACCTCTTCTTTTGCGGATTTCATGTTCATGGAGGACTACCAACTCATGACCGAAGGTATCTGCTTTGAGTCGGCGAATACGAGGGGTGATTTCATTGAAATAAGCATCCTTGTGGACGATACAGAAACAGAGCACGAACAAAGGATATTGGGGGTCAATTGATGTCAGGCTATGATCGCCACTTTCATCAACAAAAACCAGATAATCACTGAAAGTCCGGGTATTCATCCTATTATGATAACGAATAACTCCCCAAAAACGGGAAGGATTTGCTTATGATGGTCCCGACTACTCTGCTATCCGGTAGTTTTTCTAACGCTTTCACCTTTGCAACCGTTCTCCACAACCGTCAGACCGGCAAGAGGACGATATCCCCTACCAGCTGCTCAACGAATGCCAACAGCGATTTGAGGAGAGGGGTTTGCTCCTCTTCCGATATGCTCGGTACGTTGATGCCCTTTACCATACCCTGGCTGGGTGCTATTGTTCAGCCTTTGTCTCGGGTGATTGAGAAGTTACGCAGGATATACGTAACTTAATTTAATTATATGGGGGCGAGAGGAGTCGAACCCCTGACCAACTGATTATGAATTCTACTTAGAAAACTTCTCAAGAGTCATCGCGGTCACTCTCAGTTATTCTTCTCGTTGTATTTGCATTTGTTTTTGTTCTTACCGGTAGTACGTTGATTGCTCAGAATTACTCGCCATGGCCCACTTGATTGGACCGCTTCCATTTCAATATAACCGTTTCCAGTGATCATGCCGGGGTTTAGGCCTGGTTAACAGGCTCAACATATCGATATACACAATCTTCCATAATTTTGCATAAAATTTACTTGTAAGAATGGAATGATGGATTTTTAAACCGTTACAGAGTGTCCTTCCGGCAGCCGTGCGTGAACCAAGCTCTTCCGAGCACTATGCTGCATGATGGGAACCACTACCCCATAAAAAATCTATCGCCGCCCAAAACA
>JBDLIZ010000195.1:0-8718 GCA_039714615.1 Pseudomonadota bacterium
ATTCGTCGCTGAATGATCCCTCTATGCGAGGGCGTGAGGTTACATTTTAGATTTAATCAGGCCTCAAAGCCTTTCTCCGCGTAGCGGCTTCGTCCAACCAGGCCTTTTGAGCTAAGCTCAGGCCGTCCCCTGCAAGTTTTATTAAACCATTAGCCAGCTGCTCTACGTAGTTTCTGACAAAAGACAGAGGTTGATCGGGGGCAATTAACATCGGATGGGGTGTTTTTCTATTTGATCACAGACCTAGGGCTCGCTGAGCGCTTCAGCTATGAAGCCACTTCGTCGATATTGTACTCCTTGGGAAAGACACCTAATAATTAGAATATTATTACTTATTAACTCGAACATCGAGTGAAACACTTAAAGAAGGGCTTCTGTACGACTTCCACCGTGGAACGATAAAGATCGGTCAGCAACTGGGAAACCGACATCATATTTTCTATAATCTTCAATATAAAGCCATTCGATAGAAACCTTAATCATTAAGATCCCATTCCAAAGGGATAAAATAACTTTTTAAAGCAACCGTCGGGGAAAATCCATGAGTCGCACGCCGTATTTGGATCGGTTTATCGAGAGCTGCAAGCAGCAGGCTCCCGAGGGCGGTGGGGAAAGATTTCTCGGCTGGGAAACCATCGTCACCGTCTTGGTCATCGAAGGCTTGAGACTGTTGCTGTCGGAGTTGAGGGAATGGGCGAGGCTCGGGGCTACCGCCATCGCCATGAAGCGTCAGCAGCTCAGGGCAAGACTGCGAGAATACGCCCTGGAAAAGGAGTTGGATTTCCCGGCGGCGGAACAAGCGGCCGAGGTCATCGCCGAGAAGATCAATGAAGAAAACCTGGAGAGGATCATCAAGGACCTGCAGGCTTAGTCTGCACCGGTTTGGGGGAGTTCGATGAAGGTCAGTTTCCGCTTGGATACTCAAGTCGCCGAGAATCAAAGAGCGATCTATTGGGATGATGTGCCCTCTCATCACATCGATGAGGACGAACTGCAAACCCTGCTGAAACAGGCGCGCAGCAATGTCTGGAAAAGCGATAAGCAGGAAGGCCTACGCTTCGGTTCACGGTTGTTCCAGCTGCTGGACCGTGCCGGAGGGCAATTGACTGAGGCGATGAAGGCGGTCCATGATCGGGGAGAGGCGCTGTATTTTTATCTGGACATCCCGTTTGAGATCGATGCCCTGCCTTTCGAACTGATCCACGATCAGCATTTTTTGCTGCTTCAGCAGGACCTTCATCTCATCCGCCGCGTCAATGACCGCAATCGGCTGCAGGCCAAGGCGCCACAACGGCGCCCGCTGAAACTGCTGTTCATGGCCTGCTCGCCGCTGGACCTTCAAGATTCAGTGCTTCAATTCGAAAAGGAAGAGGAGCTGATCCTGAAGGCGACGGAAAGATTTCCGCTGAACATGCTGGTGGAGGATTCCGGCAGCCTGGCGGGATTGTAGGATGCCCTGTACGAGGCCTCGGGAGTCGATATCATCCACCTCTCCGGACACGCCGGCATCGATCATGAGCTGGGGCCGGTGTTCTACATGGAAGACGAGATCGGGAACCGGGTCCGCGCCTCTCCCGATCAACTCTGGGAGGCGATCCGCGATTTCCCGCCCCGCATCCTGTTTCTCTCCGGATGCAGTACCGGCAAGGGTGACAAGCTGAACGGCAGCGAGGCCTTTGCCCACCGGATGGTGGACCAGGGCGTCCCCCTGGTGCTGGGCTGGGGACTGCCGGTGTCGGATGAGGGCGCCACCGTATTTGCCGCCGAGGTCTACGAGCTGCTCGCCAAGGGCAAGGGCCTGGACTATGCGGTGCGCCGGGCGCGCCAATCCATGCAGGACCGCTACCACCCCTGGCCGCTATTACGCATCTTCAGCGACGGCTCCAAGCTCAAGCCTCTCATCGCCGCCGGGCAGCGCTTGGGTCCAGGAACAGTTCGCAGAATCACGCACAAATACCTCAGCGACAGCCAGGTCCGCGTGCTGGACTCCGGTTTCGTGGGGCGCCGGCGTGAAATCCAGAAGGGGCTGCGGGTATTGAAGGCCATGACGGACCGCTACGGCCTGCTGATTCGCGGTGCGGCGGGGGTGGGCAAGAGCTGCCTGGCCGGCCGACTGATCGAACGCCTGCCCGGCAGGGAATTGCTGGTCTTCCACGGGGTATTGAAAAAGGCCGATGTGCTGCAGAAATCGCTGGACCTGTTCGACCGGATCGGACTCGCCAGTGGACTGGATGTCCTGCGATCAGATCGCGAGTACGGTGACAAGATCAAGGCCCTGTTTCGCGGGCCGTTTCAGAAAAAATTCTGTCTGATCTATTTCGACGATTTCGAACAGAACCTCTACCGAGACGGGGACCGGCACTATGTAAACAAGGAGATGATCGAAACCATAGCACCCTTCCTCACCGCCCTGGACTGGGCGCAGGGCAATACCCAGCTGATGATAACCAGCCGTTACCCCTTCGTGCTGGAGATCGGGGGCCGCAATCTGCCCGAACAAATGCTGGAAGACATCCCGCTGATGTCGTTCCACGGCCCGGATCTGGAGAAAAAGAAAAACGAGCTGCCGCACACGGCGCGCAGCCCTCACAGAGCGCTCTATCTGGAGTTCGGCCGGGGCAATCCCCGCCTGATGGAGTGGCTGGAGAAGATCGCCGAGAACGAACATCGATACGACCTGGATGCCTTGTGCGCGGCACTGCAGGGGAGGAATGAGGACTTTATCCGCGACTATCTGGCGGAGGTCATGGCCAGGACCGAGGGGGAGGCGTTTTACCGATTTCTGAACCGCGCGGCCGCCTACCGGATTCCGGTAGGGCAATCGGCCTATGCAGGATTCGGCCTGCCCGGGCTGCTGGAAAAGGGGGTCGATCTGACCCTCTGCGAGCGAGAGGACGTCCCGGGGAGGGCGCCGGTGTACTGGGTCGCCCCGGTGATCCGCGAGAGCGCGTGGCAAAAGCTGGACGGGGAAGACCGCTTGCTCGCCCACCGCCAGGCCTATGGCTGGTATGATGCGGTGCTGACGGAAGACGAGAGCGAGGCCGCGAATTACGCCTATAGGGAAGAGGCCGTGCATCATGCCCTGCAGTGTGGCAATGTGCGGGGCGCCTGCAAGCATGCCATCCCGCTGGGGAAGCGTTTATCGGAACTGCTGCTTTTCAGGGAACGTTTGGAGCTGCAGAGCCGGGTGGCCGCGGGGATTGACGAGAAAGTTGTAGAAGAGGCGAAGCGGGAGAAGGATGGGAATGTTGCTGTCCTATTCAGTGACCTCGGCTATGTTTTACAGGATTTAGGCGCATCCAGAGAGGCCATCGACTTCTACAACAAGGCCCTGGCGATCGATCTGGAGGTCTTCGGCGACCGGCATCCAAGCGTCGCAAGAGATTACAACAATCTCGGCGAAGGCTGGGGTGATCTGGGTGAGGCGCGAAAGGCCATCGACTTCTACACCCAGGCCCTGGCGATCTTTACCACCGTTTACGGACCGGATCATCCCTCCACCCGAACCGTAGAAGCGAATATTAATGCACTGAAGGATGAACGGGAAAAATCGACCTAACAGGCGTGTTACACGGGTTCCGCCTGATGGATTCCATGCCGATTTGTATCGTTCATTCAAAAAGTAGTTCAACCCCCAGAATGGCAGCGGAGATTGCCAAATTAATTTAGTAAGTTATACGCAAATTGTCGATGCATCGTAGTCGATTTTTACATAATACTGTTACAGCGTTTATTTTAGGCCTCGCAGTCTCAGTAACTCATGCTCAGTCTTGGGACAGTCGCCTCCAGGACGGCAGACGTATCCAAGTCAATCCCAACACCAACAGGGCCATGGTGATTGATGATAAGGGTGTAGCAACTCTGCTGTGGGATGGGGTTCACCGGTTGCACGATGGATCCACCGTAATAATACGCCAAGGCGTTATGGTTCCTAATACAGAGGTGTTGGAGCTGCGTAGAGGAACTTATCCCCCCCATAAATCACTCCTTGACAAGGAACCGTCCCCTTGCATTGTACTACAACGCAAGGTCTGTGGATTGCACAATGAATGCGCTGACCAAGATGCCTGCAGCCTTATGCTGCAGTTAATACAGTTTGAAGAGCAAGAAAAAGACGAACAGAGAGCCGGGACTGCATTCAGCGGGATGCGGGCGAGCGAGCAGTGCCAGTCGGGCCTGCGAGATGAGGCGTATTTTAAGCCCTGTAAAGAGAGACGCTCGGAGGGAACACCGACAGCATGTAAAATGCTCGTAAAGAAGGTGTGCGGGGCTCGCGAACAATGTCTAGACCTTGAAGGGTGTTCAGTGGCAAAACAACTGGCTGAGATGGAGTATCAGGAAAGGTTGTCAAGCTTTAAACCCGAGGCAGCCACTGAGGCTACTCTGCAGTGTCGCCAGGCTCTTTCGGATAAGGAATTCTTTAGGCCCTGTGAGCATTGAAAAACTGTATGGATGGTGTCAAGTAATAGAGATCAAGGCGTAGTTGATCGTTATGGTTGTTTCTAATTAAAATGGATCATATTTCGCGGCCATTGATATACATATTTTGTATAGTGTGTTCATTGTTATGGGGATGCGCGTCAACTGTTCCACGAATCCCCACACGAGGAGAACTTGCTGGCCATAAGATCGATACGACTGTCGATTCCGAGTTGGCCAAATATTATCTTGAGCACTTTTCCCAAGGCGATAAGACAAATCCAAAGTTTGATATTCTCATCAACGAAATACATCAAACTCACTATCGCCAAGTTTCAAAACGCGAAACGCTTAAATTCATATCTGACAATTTCTCGGTGGACTTTGCTGCTATTTTGTTTGCTGATTACTTGCTTAAACATGAGTCAAACAAGCGTTTCCAAAGTCATTTCGATGATGTACTTTCAAAAATAAAATATCAACTCAAGTCTGAAAATCTGTATTATTGCGCAGATTATTCAAACTATTTTTTTCTATTTGTCCCCGGCTGGTTTTATAAGTCCGATCCATGGACTGGGGCAGCTCTCGCAAGACAGCGGCGGATCGTCAATCAGTTAGGAATCGATCATTCTCTAGTAGAGATCGATGAGAATGCAACGATTGAGGAAAATGCGAAGGTCGTCGCGGAAAGCATTATCCAATACGGTCAAGCAGCTAAAAAAACCATCTTGGTAAGCGTTAGCAAGGCCAGTGCTGAAGTCGCTTTAGCCATAGGACAGCTTTTGGATTCCGAGCAAACTCGTGGTATCGCAGCGTGGATCAATATCGGTGGCCTATTGCGAGGTACCCCAGTTGCGGATTCGGCGATGCGCTGGCCCAAGCGATGGCTTGCCAAGACCTATTTTCTATTTAAGGGTTGGGATTTCGCGAGTGTGGTCAGTATGACCACTCAAAGGAGTAGGGTACGCTGGGAGCAGCTGAAAATTCCTCGACATATGCTGACTATTAACTACATTGGTATTCCACTATCCGGAGATGTCACGGTGTTAGCGCGAGATCGATATATGAAAATGCGCAAGCATGGTCCAAATGATGGGTTAACGCTTATTGCAGATGCGATTGCTCCCAACAGCGTTACCCTTGCTCAAATGGGCTTAGATCACTTTTTCTTAGACCCCGAGATTGACATCAAGGCCATGGCTTTGATTCGTACTTTAATACACTACCTAGGAGCCTGTCGGACTTAGGACTGATCTACTGCGGATGGCAGGCCTGAAGTGTGAACGATTTGTTAGGACACACCCACCTCTCAATCATACAACAACTCCGCCCAGCGCTTTTGCTCGATCATCTCTCGCCTTTTATGTCGATAGCCTTCCTCTGAGCCGACAATGTTGGCCATGGCTTTGTCCAGGTTTTTGGAGATCTTGCTCAGTCCGGCCAGGTAGACATAGGTCTTGGGGTCCTGGATCATCTCCCAGATCTCCTCGGCATTGTCTTCCAGGGCCCGGTCTATTGCGACCGGGGCGTCGACGGCGGGACGGGGGCTCAGCGCCTCGAAGGCCTTGAAGGTCCCTTGCTGGTAGTACTGGCCGATATCGTTCTTGAGGTCATTCATATACAGCAGTTCCATGCCCGTTTTAGCACCGTAGAATAGCCGTACTTTGCCTTCCCAGGCCCTGCGTTCATCGAAGATGTGTTTGATGAAGGCCCGAAAGGGTGCAATGCCGGTACCCACGCCGATGAGCAGCAGGTTGGCGCTGTTGTCGCGCGGCACCAGGAACTGACGTCCATAAGGGCCGGTAATGGTAATCTCTTTACCAGGACGGGCATCACAAAGATAATGTGAGGCGACGCCTTTATGGCGCTCGCCGCTGACATCGTCGATATAAAAACAACGTCGCACGCAGAGTGAGATTTCGGCCAGGTTGCTGTCTTCACCCTGGCGGGTACTGGCAATGGAGTAGAGCCGGAAATGGTAGGGATTGCCGAAGTCGTGGGGACCGGGGACCACCACCCCGATACTTTGTCCTTCGATGAAGACGAAACTTGGATCGGCGATGTTCAATACGATGTGTCTGACCTCGTCCTGAGCATCCTCGGGGGTGAGGCGCTCGTTGCGGGAGACCGTGGCTTGGTAGGTGGTGCTGATATCATATTCGTTGAGGTTCATCAAGGCTTCTCCGGCGCTACAAACTCGCTTGGCATTTTTTGTTATCACTCATAGCTAACGTTGTTCTCGTTAGCCGAGCTGATTTCCTTTGTATCTCGTTGGCAGGTTTCACCACTGCAGCCGCACAGACCGCCGCAGCCACCGCCTTCTTCGCGCGCCGGTCCAAATTCGGGATGCCGGGCCGCGTAAAGCCGCGCCAGGTGTTGTACGGCGACCCAGCCCAGCAGGACCAGCAGAATAACGGCCATGGCGAAGAGATATGTGATCATAGTCTAAAGGTAATGTTTTGATCGCCCGATACAGTGGCTTGACTTCTAATTAGACCCTGTTCTCCCCGTCATTATCCCCCCAGCCCGGCGAAACCCATGAAGGTCAATGACAGCAGTCCGGCCAGCATCAGACTCATCGCGGCACCCTTGGCCACATCCGGGACATTGTGCAGATCGAGCTTGACCCTCAGGCCGGCCATCAGCATCAATGCTAAGGTGAATCCGACCCCGGCGCCCAGGCTGAAGACCAGGCATTGCAGGAAATCATATTCGCGCAGGGTCTGAAACAGGGCCAGACCCAGGATCGCACAATTGGTGGTGATCAGGGGCAGAAAGATCCCCAGGGCCCGGAACAGGGTGGGGCTGAATTTCTTCATTACCATCTCGACCAGTTGCACCGCGGAGGCGATCACTGCGATATAACAGATTAATCTCAGGAACTCGAGTTCGAATTCCACCAGCAGCAGATTGATCCCGTAGGCACAGGTTGAGCTCACCAGCATCACGAACATCGTTGCCAGTCCCATGTTCCAGGAGGTTTCGAGCTTTCCGGACACCCCCAGGAAGGGACAGATTCCCAGGAACAATGCCAGTACGAAATTGTTGACGATGGCGGCGTTCAGAAAAATGAAACTCAGCGAATCAGCTTGCATGGACGGCCTCTTTGCGTTCGGCCTTGCGGGTCTGTCGGGCCTTGAACCAGGCGAATAACAACAACCATGCCCCCAGCACGAAGAATCCACCAGGGGGTAGAATCATTACCACCCAAGGTTGGAAACCTTCGGCGAAAAGGCTAATACCCAGAAAGGTGCCGCTGCCTAACACTTCACGCACCGATCCCAGACACAGCAGGGCAAAGGTAAATCCGGTGCCCATGCCCAGGGCATTGATCACGGCGGTAGCCGGGCTATTCTTGGAGGCATAGGCCTCGGCCCGCCCTAAAATAATGCAGTTGGCGACGATTAGCTGGATAAAGGCCCCCAGTGCCTTGTACAGGTCCAGGCTGATGGCCTGGATGGCATAGTCCACGATGGTGACGAAGGTGGCGATGATCACGATATAAGATGCGATGCGTACCTGGCGAGGGATGCCGTGGCGTAACAGGGAGACCAGGGTGCTGGAACATACCAGTACGAAGGTAGTGGCCACACCCATGGCCACGGCATTGATCACCGAATTGGTGACCGCCAGCACTGGACACATGCCCAACAGCATGACGAATACCGGATTTTCCCGCCATATTCCCAGGGAAAAGATCTCCCAGCTCAGCGGTTTGGTCTGTTCCTTGTCCATCAGTCTCTGGCCTCCAATTGATCGAGATGTCTGGCCAATAGTGGCAGGTTTCTCCGGGTGCTTTCGGCCAGTCCACGTCCTATGGCCTTGGAGGTTATCGTTGCCCCGGAAATGGCATCGATCAGCCAGGGTTGGGTCTTGCTGCCGTGTTTCACCGTTTTGATGTCGTGTAGCATGGCGCTTTTATCTTCATTCAAGCGGGCATCCAGGGCCTCGAAATTGGCCAGGAAGTCTTTGTCTGTCTCCACTTTGTCTCCCAATCCTGGGGTCTCCTTGCTATCCAGCACCTTGATGCCGACGATGCACTCGCATGTTGGAGAGTAGCCATACAGGGTACGTACGATATCCTGATACCCTGGGAAATAATTATAAGTTTATCTATCTAACCGGTGAATAATCAATCGTCAAAATCCCCTTCCGGTCCCTTATCAACATCGAGGGTCTGCGCCCTTTCGATGATCAGTTCTCTGGTCCACTGCTCTGGATCCTCAATGCGATCGGCCTTGGCGCCAAGATCATGGCTTCCTGCCTCAAGAATCAATTCAGCAGCAATGGTTCCTGTTC
>JBDLIZ010000196.1:0-8691 GCA_039714615.1 Pseudomonadota bacterium
AGGCCGCTGACAACATGCTTTGCCAGGGTTTTAAAATATTTCCGGTACTCGGTCTTGTCCTCCTTGAACACCAGGGCATTATCCTGGTCCGTTAACAGCATCTGTTCCATACGCCCCTCTGAGCCAAATACGATCCACGCGTAGGGGGTGGGTGCGGGTCCGAGTTCTTGTTCGGCCAATCTAATCAGTCTTCTAATGAGGGTGGCGTTTAGATTGGCGACGATTCGACCTATCTGGGCTACATCCAGACCGCTTTTGTAAAGGGTTTCCACCGTCTCGGCGACATCGAGTGTATATTTGGACAATGTTTTGGCAGGGTCATCCGAGTGTTCCAGTTGCCTCATGAAATATAAAGGGTTTTTAACCTGATGCCTGAGTAAGGTGTCTGCAGTGATCACGCCAACAATGCCTCCATCTCGAGCCAGTGCCAAGTGGTGGATGTTGTGCTCGAGCATGAAAACAAGGGCGGCATATACCGGGGTATCCACGGGAAAGGATTTAACGGGCTGGGTCATCACCGTCTCAACCAACGTTTCGGGTCCGAGCCCTTGAGCCAGGACCCGGACCAGACAATCTCGGTCGGTAATAATGCCCATGGGTTCACTCTTCACCAATGCCGCATCTACCCAGGCCTTGTGCATGGCCTCGGCGGCCACGGCTACGGTTGCGGTTGCACTGACGCTGACGGGGGGGTGGGAGATTAGGTCACCCACCAAGGTGGTAAGGTTGCCAGTTAATGGCAGCGTTTCATCCCTGGAGACACTGTGTAGGCGTTTACTCAGGTTTTTTAGAAAGAACTCAGCAACGGTCGCGTTGTTGATTAACGCATGAAAAACCTGTTCAGGGATACAGTAGATCAGGGTATCTTCCTCAGCGACTACATCGTAGTAGGGAGACTTTTGGTTGAGCATGGAGGGATAACCAAAGAATTTCCCTGCATGTAAGACCTCGACGATTTGCCCATCGCGCACCAGGCGTATTGCCCCCTTACGAATAATATACAAGCATCGGCTCGGCGGACCGTTTTGTATCAGGATGTGGGTCCCCAGTGGGATGTCAGCGGTTTCGATGCTCTGTTCAAGCCGTTTCAACTCGGTATCAGTGAGGTGGTCAAAGGGAGCTTGGGCTTGAACAAAGCCGATCTGTGTATTTTGGTTGTTTTTTGTAGGCATAAAAAACCACTCGAGATATCTTCTTAAAACCACTTGTTTAACCATCTGCGGATGATGTTCGGAACCTTGGGGCGCCGCACGCCAAACTCTCCCCCACCGACCAATGCGATGAGTTCCTGTTCAAGGCCATGGTAGGCATGTTCGAGTCGAACTCCTGCCTTGTTCAACCGTTGAAGGCCCTTGCCGAAGGTCATTGGATCTCGATCTACTAAGCCAATGACAACCGTGCTTATGCCGGCGCGCGGAATAATAACTGAGCACACTTCAGCGGTTTCTACGGTCCGGCCTTGAAAACGTTCGGCACACGGTTCGAGGGTAACGTAGAGCGTCGCGTCGCTCGGATCGCCCGCTACGCTGCGTAGTGCGGCCTGTTCGGCGTGGGTAACTCGCCACAGCGGTGGCGCTTCACGTAACTTTACAACCTCTCTATGTCCGCGGCCGATGATCTGATGGTCTCTGACAATGACCGCACCTACCGTCGGTTGAAGGTTGGATTTGCCTGCCTCGGCGATGGCCTCTGCCATGAAATGGTGTTTTGTATCAGCGGCGATCTGCTCTGAGAACAGCGACCTAAGATCACTCGGAACATTTGTCCAAGAGTAGGGGTGCTCTTGGGTGGACGGACCCCGGGGGGACGCATTGTCCGGATGCTTCCCCAAGCGTGATCGGAGATATCTTTTAAGCTTACCCATCCTGATCTTAAGTGGATACTGGTTCCGGTGCCCTTTGTTCTTGCGGCTCGGGTATGGGGATTAGAAAAGCAAAAGTCGTTCCTTTACCCACTGTGCTTTCAACCCAAATCTTACCCTCGTGATATTCAACTATTTTCTGGGAAATCGGCAGTCCCAATCCCGTGCCTTTTGGTTTTCCTTTTTGCTGGTCACCGACCTGGTGAAATTTTTCAAAAATA
Source organism: Pseudomonadota bacterium (assembly GCA_039714615.1). Taxonomy (GTDB): domain Bacteria; phylum Pseudomonadota; class Gammaproteobacteria; order JAAEPA01; family JAAEPA01; genus JAAEPA01. The sequence continues at coordinate 2,083 of JBDLIZ010000196.1, forward strand.
TGGTCGAGCTGATCTGGTGGAATCCCGGGTCCGTTGTCTCGGACCTCTATCTTGTAGTTGGTTCCATCACAGCTCAAATGCAAGGTCGCTCGTCCCGTCTCGGATTCACAAAACTTCCCTGCGTTTGACAGCAGGTTGATCACTACTTGGGTGATGCGATCCCGGTCGACATTGGCCATGGCGGGTGTCGGTGGAAGTTGGTGATCCACTTGCACCTGTCGTTCGTTGAACAGCTGGCTGACGGCGGTGACCGAGTCCTTCATCAAGTCCCTGAGATCCAGGTGCTCGATATTCCAATCCATGCGCCCGGACTCGATCTTGGCCAGATCTAAGACATCATTGATCAGGCGGGTCAATCGCTCGGTTTCCTTGACTACGATACATAAAAACCCCTGTCGTTGCTCGGTGCCCATTTCCGGATTATCACGCAGGATCTCCGAGAAGGCGCGGATGGAGGTCAAGGGGGTACGCAGTTCGTGGCTGACTGTCGAGACGAATTCATCCTTGAGACGATCCAGTTCCCTGAGGCTCTCATTGGCGGCCCGCAGTTCTGCCGTGGCGGTTTCCAGTTGGCGGGATTTCTGCTCTAGGCGACGGCTGTATTCCATCACCTGTGAGGTCTCGTCCAAGATCTCCATCACCGCGTCGATACTCAGTACTTCGCCCTTTAGCACCGAGGATACCACGACCCGGGCCGAGGCCGCACCGATGGCTCCGGCCAGCTTCCATTCCACTAGATTCACCAATGCCGGTTCCGCATTGAATTCTTTATCCAAGTTGATGTTATGTTGTTGGGTGTAGTTGCGAAAAATTAGATCGGCGCGCCTTTTCCCCAAAAACCGTGCGGCCAGGGTATGAAGCTCTGAGACGGTAGCCGTCCCACGCCAGAAATAGGCATGTCCCTGTCCATCTTCTCTGAAGACGTCTACAAATAGTTTCGCCTGAACCTGTTCAATGGCACTTTGTTTGGAAAATAAAGAAACACCGATCAGCGATCCAATATTGGCCAGCATGCTCCAGAACAATGCATGGCTGATAACGCCAAGGCCCTGGAGTCCAAACAGCTGATAGGGTTTAAGTAGTTCGATACCGAATAGTCCTTGTTCGATCAGCGAGCCTGGTAGCCATCCGGATTTGGCGAAGGCCGGCAGCACCAGGGTATATCCCCAGATCAAGAAACCTACCGTCAGCCCGGTCATTGCCCCCGCGCGGTTGGCGCCTTTCCAATAGATGCCCAGCAGAATGGGAGGAGCAAACTGGGCGGCGGCGCAAAATGATACCAGGCCGATGGTTACCAGGGCATAGGATTCGCCAATCAGCCGGAAATAAATATAGCCAAGCAGCAGCACGATAATGATTGCGCTGCGCCGGATTCCGAGCAGCAAACCACTGAGGTCTTGGCGCGCCGTGAGCTGCAGGACCTTGATACGCAGCAGTACGGGCATCACCAAATCATTGCAGACCATGGTGGCCAATGCGATGGTGGCCACGATGACCATTCCGGTAGCTGCCGAAAGGCCACCGAGATAGGCGAACAGGGCCAAGCTCTCTTGGTGTTGCGCCATCGGCAGGGTCAATACGAAGGTATCGGGATCAACCTCACCCGCAGGGAATAACAGCAGACCGCCAAAGGCGATCGGTAAAACGAAAAGATTGATGATCAGCAGATAGAGCGGAAACAGCCAGGTTGCCTTCTCGACGTGATTTTCGTTGACATTTTCAACCACCATGACCTGGAATTGACGCGGCAGGAACATGATTGCCATCATGGACAATACGGTCAGCGAGAACCAGCTCCCATAGCTGCCGATACCCTCTTGGATACGCATCAATTTGTTCAGCTCCGGGACCGCCGCGGCCTGGGTGAATAGATCCGAAGGTCCATTGAACAGACCGAATGTCACAAACAAGCCCACCATTAGGAAGGCCAACAACTTGATAATCGATTCAAAGGCAATGGCGGCCACCAGGCCCTCGTGGCGTTCAGTGGCATCGATATGACGAGTACCGAAGAGGATCGTGAATGCGGCAAGAATCAGGGCAACGTACAATGCCTTGTCGGCCCACAGCGGGATACTGGAGTGGGTGGGTATCACCAGTTCAGGGTACTGTCGAAGCACGTTGAAACTGGTGGATATCGCCTTTAATTGCAGGGAGATGTAGGGCATGATCCCAAGTACGGCGATGATGGTTACCAGGCCTCCGAGTAAGGTGCTTTTGCCGTAACGCGAGCCGATGAAATCAGCTATCGAGGTGACGCGATAAGCCTTGGCAATACGGATCATCTTGCGTAATACAAACCACCACAGTGCGGCCATCAAGGTAGGTCCGAGATATATCGGCAGGAAACCGACCCCCGTACTTGCCGCCCGCCCGACGCTGCCGTAAAAAGTCCATGCGGTGCAATAAACGGCGATCGAAAGGGTATAAACATAGGGATTACTGATGATCGAGCGCCCGGAGTCAGCCCGTTTGTCTCCAAGGTAGGCGATCGCGAATAGAATGCCCAAATAACAGACCGATAGGAGCAGGATGACCCAATCTTGCAGCATGCTAGTTCCGTGTCCTGTCGTTAAGCTGCTCGCTAATTTTCCCCTTTTTGGCTTTGCGCTCTATGATCAAAGCGGCTAGGGAAATGAGAATGCCCCAGATGGAAAACAGGTAGAGGTATAGAAGGGGGATGCCGAACAAGAAGGATGCGCCGCTAAATAGAGACAGCAACGGGTAGTTCAGGGCGAGCACCCCGATTAAAACCAGGGCTATCAAACGGTCGTTGTTTTTTTCGGGTGACAACATCGATTGACTGGTTCTACCTGGATCCTATTTAAAGTCGGCCTGAAGCTTCTCCTGGAAGTCTTTTATAACACGCATGGACATGCGCAGGATTTCATGGTCCATCGCTGAGAGCCGGTTGGGTTTGATGAGTTTATCGAGTCGCTTGCCTTTTTCCGCTCGTTTGATCTGGTGAATCAGCAGTTTCTCCAATAGGGCTTCATAGGCGGCCCTGAGAGAATTTGCATACTCCATGGTCATAGCGCCTTGCATGACAAGTCCCGTCAGACGTTCTAGGGTGTTGCGGTTTCTAAGTCCCGCCTGCAAGGCATAGATGCGCACGCCATCCGTCAAGATATGCAGGCCGTTACATTTGATGTCGATTCTGCCTTTAGTCGTTGCCCCGCCCTTAGGGTTGAAATATCCCATGGGCATGAGTCGATTGAAGAACCCAATGGGCGGACGCCACTCGGCATTGTCCTGTACCATCATTTTTAATAATCCGGGCTTTTGTTTTAACTCCGTCAATACATGTTGTTGCAGGTTTTCCGTCAGCTTCGCGTCTCCATACAGGGTATCGAAATCCATAAATACATTGGCCCAGTGCGCCGCTTCCTTGGTGGGGGTCGTCATCACCTTACTGATGTGTTCGCGCCATTCCTCCAAGGTCCTGTGAAACATAGGGTTTTTTGCCTTGATGTCATCGGAGTACAAGGTATAGCCGAGGTCTTCCAGGCGTTGATTCAAATGCTCGGTGAAGGTCTTGAACCAGGTCCGGGTTTTATTGCTCAGCCCTTTGGACGGGGCATCAATAATGATACCGTTGTCTTGCTCGGGATCGAGCAGCATTTCCTTGCGTCCCGCCGATCCCATGATCAGCAAGGCATAGTTGACTGCGGGTGCTCCCTGTCCGTTCTCGGCCATCTCCTGAAGTGTCAGTTCCACACACCTTCTCTGCAAGGCCAGATGAAATTCCGAGAGGATCTTTAATGCGGTACTTGCATATTGGTTGCGTTCCCGTACATCGCCGGCGATAGAGGTCAGGCGATTGGCCATCTTCGCCAGACTGGAAAAATTGTTTATATTCCTGACCTCTTCCCGGGTGCCGCCCTTTTGGGCGAGGAGACTATGCAGTATATCGGTCTGTGAGATCATGCCCAGGGGACGGTTTTTTTCCGTCACGATCACGTATTTCAGGGCATTACGGTGCTCAACTTCTTCGACTTCCCATAGGGGCGTGTCTGAAGTCACGGTATATGCCCTTTCACAGGCCACCTTCATTACATTGTCATGGGGAGCGGCTTCGCGCACCAGTACGGCCTCGGCCAAGCCGGCATAGGTCAGCACACCCAACAGTTCTCCGTTCTGCCCGGTAACGACCAGGCTGCCAATCTTTCTTTCATCCATGAGGCGGTATGCCTCGATCAGAGAGACCTCCGGCCCACAAGTCGCCAGCGGCGCTTTCATTGCCACTTTTGCGGGTCTGGTCATGTCGCCAGTAAAGGATTGTTGGGTCGTTTGCCTGCTGCGTATCTGGTTGGCGATCAGGTGGTTGAGCAATTTATTGAAGGCTGGGCAGGCTCGTTCCAGTTGTTGGTGTTCCATCCGCCTGAGTACCAGCAGGGAGATGGGTGTTAATGCTATGGCGGTAAATACGAAAGGCAGGCCATCCATATAATTGGAAAGCCCTAGAATAGTGCCGGGATCCACCTCGTATTTTTCACCCCGCGGCCCCCACAATCCTACCCTTCCTCGGTACAGGATATAGAGCAATTTCTGATTTGGATCGCCCGTCTGAAACAGGATCTTACCCATTTCATGGTGTTGCTCTTCTAGGCAATCCAGCACGCTCAGCAGGTCTGGGTCACCGAGTTGCTTAAAGACCTGCAAGTGATGCAACTCTTTGATCACGGAGTGATCTATACTTGGTCCTTTCTCGTGCATGGCTAGATTTTTTTACCGGGCTTTGCGCGATGACTGAATACAACCCCTAGGAGTTTGCTGGATTTAAGTGGCCGTGGCGAGGGAAATCCGCTTTTCCGCAATAGATTGATCCTAAATCTTCTAGCTCATTTTAACGTGAGTCGTAGATAAGGTAGAGTGTTCTACCGACGTTGGGTTACATATTAGAGTTTAATTGACTGATTTGCTGAACCTTTTAAATAGAATCTATGCACCCATGAAGAACACATTGTTAAAACGTATCTTATATACAGTATTCACAGCGGTTAATACGGCGTTGCTGTATTTGTTTCTGCTCCAGCTACCCTTTGGTGTGGATGCCTTGTCCTTCAGTTTGCGGCATTGGTCGAAATTCAGCCCCCGGATTGAGTTTGCTGCGATCATCTCTATAGCTATTGCGATCACCACATTGATTTTGGTGAGATACTTGGATGGTGAATGGAAAAGCAGGTTGGTCTATTTTCGCCATCAATTCGCTCAGCCGGGATATAGGGCCTTTTTCGGCGGCCGAGATCCTGGGTTTGACCGTAGGCCTCTGGAAAAGGCCTACCCTGAGGTGCGGGATTCGGCCTACAATCCTCAAGTACAACTGCGGGTTTGGACGCGTCTTTATAAAAAACATGCCAATGCGTCCCTGGTCATCGGTACCTATCACAGCTGGGTATTGTTGCGGGACCTGTACCTAATCAGTCTAGTGTTCCTGATAGCCTTTTTATTGGCTTGGCCGTTGAATTTCGGGGTGCCTGCGGTGTTGGTTTTGTCCTATATCTTCATATTTGGAGCGCAGTTCCTGTTCTTGATGTTCAGCGCTCGTGGAACGGGGTCACGGCTGGAATGCAACGTACTGGCCGAAGCGCTTGCGATTAAACCAGCGGCTGCGAGAAAAGTGAAGAAACGAAAGGCTACTGGGCGTTAATATCGAGAATTGAGCATTCCGCGCTACCCATACTCGCACACTGATCCGTTTCAAAAATAGAACCCCGCTGGTTGCGGGGTTCTATTCTAAAACTACTGATAAAGACTATTATCAGTGGGTGGCCGCACCCGCGCCCTTGGGTACGCGGATGTCTTCCACCAAGTGCTGGATGTGGTCAGGCACGGGTGCCGTAAACTTGGAGACCACAATCGCCGCAGCGAAGTTCAGCACTGCGCCTATCGCCCCGAAGGCCTCGGGTTGGACACCAAACAGCCAGTTGTCTGGTGTATTGGCGAGGGTTGCGGTGCCCGGGATGAAGAACCAGCCCTTGAAGGTGAAGATGTACAGCAGGGTGCTGCCCAGGCCGACCAACATGCCCACCACGGCGCCAGTGTTATTCACCTTCTTGGCAAAGATGCCCATCATCAATGCGGGGAAGATTGAAGAGGCGGCCAGGCCGAAGGCCAGTGCCACTACTTGTGCCGCGAATCCCGGTGGATGCAATCCCAGGTAACCGGCCACTACAATGGCTCCACCCATGGCGATACGGGCCCACAACAGTTCGGTCTTCTCGGAGATGCCTTTCATGAACATGCCCTTGAGCACATCATGAGAAATGGCCGAGGAAATGGCCAGCAACAGCCCCGCGGCCGTAGATAGCGCGGCAGCCAGACCACCGGCAGCGACCAGTGCGATGACCCAATTGGGTAGCTGAGCGATCTCGGGGTTGGCGAGTACCATGATATCGCGGTCCACCTTGACCATCTCGTTGCCTTTCCAGCCCCATTCCTGCTCGGCCTTAGCGGCGAATTCCTTATTTTTGTCATCGTAATACTGGATGCGGCCGTCGCCGTTTTTGTCCTCGAATTTCAGCAAACCGGTCGACTCCCAATTCTTGAACCACTCGGGACGTTCGGCGTAGACCAGATTGCCGGTGGGCGAACCGACTTCACCACTTT
>JBDLIZ010000197.1:0-8645 GCA_039714615.1 Pseudomonadota bacterium
TACCCGGCTGTTCGAGAAGGGTCTTAACATCATGGAAGTCGCCAGTATTACCGGTCACAAGGATTTACGGATGCTGCGCCGGTATACGCATTTGAAGGCAGAGGATTTGGCTATAAAGCTGGGCTAAACAGACGAATACTGACCAACCGCTTGACACCAGAAACCATCAGCATAAAATCCTGCCACCATGATATCAACGAAAGACAAATTATCAGTGTCCTGGCTGCCCGGGTCCGTCAAGGACACGAGACGCATGACGTAGACCTTCCCTGAATTTCGGTTGGAAGGCCTGCAGCTATAACCTTCCAACCAAGTCAAGAAACCCTGGTTGGAGTTTACCAATCAGGGTTTTTTTGTGCCCGAAACTTATTTACTGAAAGTCTGATGAACAAGAATCTGGCCCAGGAAGTAATTGCCTGCCTGCCGCGCGGTAAAACGCGATTCGATTATTTCAAGGATCGCTATGCTCTGCTGCTGCTCTCTTATGTCGTTGGCAAAGCCACTAATATTGGCAGCCTGCGCCGGACCCATTATGGCCGACTGTTGGGCAAGCCAGCCGTAAAACGGTTACTGGCAACCAGTGGCGACGGACTGATCTACCCGGAGCAAATCAACGGTGTCTGGGAAGAACCTTCACTGAACTTTCTGTTGACACTATCGACCTGGAAAGGCCGGAACCAACCCTGGAATCAAACCTCACGGCCCGGTGACAATCTGGTCCTGCAACTCAACTTTACCAGTCAACACCGTCGCGACTATGAACGGCTGGTTAAACCACTAAGCTCCAGCCAATACATCAACTGGGGTCATCCGGTCATGCGCCAAAAGGAACGTACTTTCTATCGCGATACACTGGCATGGGCGCGCATTGACTTCGACTATTCCACTGACGAGGCGCTGATCGAAGAAATCCAGACTGACTGGCTTCGCGAGGCACGGTGGCACCTGGAACGTGAACGCCGTCAGGTCGCACGGTACCGCGACAGTAACCCTTTCTGCCGGTTCTATGAGGAGCGACTTCAGAATCTGGAGCACTATGTCAATCTGACACTACGGCCTTACTATGCCGTTTGGGATGAGGCTATGCTTGCTGCGACAATCCAGTTCATTCGAAATGAGCTCGGCATTCGGCAGATCTTCTACCACACATTCGATACCGGCCGGTTGATCAAGCGTATCCCAGACACACCACCGCGCTCACTCTATACCGCCCTGCCCCGGAGTTTCTGCTTTGAGGAAGTTGATACTGCGCCACAGTTTCTGCAACGATCGCTACGGAGAAAACTGACCAAACTCAGGACCAAGCTGAAATGGTTTCGGATGGACCTCAGCATGCCTGCGAACCATGGTAATTCCGGCTCGCCCTCTGTCAATTAGTACTTCGTAGTCACATACAACCCAGTACGCCCAGGGCACGGATAACCCTGTTTGTTTTTATGGGGGTTAAGTCTTGTGCTATTTGTTTTCCTGGTAAACTTCTTGCCGCATAAAGTGCACTGGTGAACATATTTCGGCCCGTAACCTGGGGCTTTGCTTCTCCTCGGTGTACGACGTGATATTAATGTTGAGGCATGAAAGGGATTGGCCCCGGCCGAACGTCGCGCGGTAGCCGGTGCCGAGAGAGGCCCCGACGCACTGAATTCAATCGCGTAACGTGGGACAAATGGTTCTTCTGTGGCCTCGGCACCCTCGATGCGATCCACACGGTATGACCTAGGCTCTCCAGTTTCGTGCTTGACCGCATGGAGCAGCAGGTTCCCTTCCTGCGTGCGGCGCAAGGAATATGGCTCAATCAGGCGCTGACTACCTTGATAGGTCAGGTTCACGCATAAATGGTTCGCAGCTGCAAATCGAATAATTTCCAGTGGTACGTTGGCATGCCAGGCCTGAACCATTGGTGGTGGACGCCAGGTTTCGTCTATGGCACCACCACCCCTTGCAGGAATTGGTTGGGGCACCGCCTTCTCGATGGCGCCATGCAACCAGTCGAATACTGCCGGCAACTCGCCCCAGAATTGTGCGAATGGCGGCAAGGCTGGCAATTGATGGGCAAGCATGTTGGCCCACTCGGTTTCGAGCTCCGCCCGCTCCGGACGACCTTCGAGGGCTGCCATGGTAGGTACCTCTATACCCTTAAAGGCACATTTCTCCTCAAGGGTGCGCAGCACACTGGTACGATCCGGCCGTTCACTTTTGTGCCGATATAAATGCACAACATCGTAGAGATCACGCGGACGCTCCCGTTCTGCCAGCGCCCTCACCTTCTCCGCGAAAACCTCCTCATAGCTGTAACACTGGACCTGGATACCGCCATCCGGCCTGTCGGAGTAAGGATGGTGTACTTCCCGGATAGTCGGCTCCAGAACAAGAAGCTCATCGCAAGTCAGATCCAGCTTGATACGTGGTGAATCACCGCGACGTTGCAACGGCCCCCGATAACCCACCCGCCCTTCCGCAGACATTCCACCCCGGTTGTTTTCATAAACTTCGAATCGAAAGGTGTCACGTGGACATTCAATACCCGCCTGATCGTAGACCCATTCAGAAATATCATTGAATATCTGTCCAAGCCGGGCCTCGTCAAGCGTTGACGCATCGGGAAGCGTAAAGTCCAGGTCCTCGGAAAAGCGATAAGTCTCGAAGTAACATTTCTTCAGGCAAGTGCCACCCTTGAACACCCAGGCATTACCCAACTCTGAATTGTTGGAAATGCCCGCCAGCAGCCAACCCAGCACGTAATCTTTCTCGACGACATTCGGCGCGAGTCCGAATTCTCGGGCGAACTCCATGATTTCCGGCCGGTCAATCAACAGTCTTCTCCTTTGCCCAACTCTCTGGCACCCACAGTCGCCAACGCGTTACCAACTTGTCGGGGGCGAGTGCTGGGTCCAGTTTTGCATTTCCTGTTGTCATCCTCTCCCGGCACGCATCAATCGCTTTCTGCTCTTCCGGTGCCAGACGTTCCAGCAGGAAGCCCATGCGCTTGAACACGGCACCATTACCCAGTCGGTCGGCATAGTCGATCAGCAAATCAAGATTACGGTTGTCCGATTTTAGATAATTGACAAAAAAGTCCGTGGTTGACCGCAGTCCTCCACCGAGCAGCGGATCATTCAACACATCTAAAATAGTGCGACTCGGATCAGATACCGACACCTTCACTTGACCACGCCATATCGACTTCAGACCAAACAATGTTTCTTGCCGCACAGTGCGCAGCAGAAAGCTTGTGCCTTTGATAACCGGTGAACGGCCCCGTGGCTTCTGGGTAGTCATTACTACGATGGTACGGAATATTTGCTCCGTCAGTTCCCAGTACTCAGCTGCGCTCCAACCGCCGATGTAACTGGGAGCATACAACCGGTCAGCAATCAGCCAGGGATCTTCCAGCGCAATGTCGGAAGTTCGGGATTCCAACGGAACAGAGACATAAAGCCCGCGCTGCACGCGTGACAGCCAACCCTTGCTCGCCCAACGTGCCAGCTTCTTTGCTGCAGCGACCCGCGATACATCGAGAATCGCGGCTGCCTCACCCACAGAGACAGCACCTTTCGTGCCACGAATTATCGCAGCCAGTTGTTTTCTATCACCTTTTCCAAGACCCGATACAGCCTGCATAGTCTATCCTATATGCTCTATTTCACTTAATAGATGAAGTACTAGTCATATAATATACTACAAGTACGCCAAATAGTATAATGTATGTGTTGTTTTTCATTGTTTATGTGGATGTGTGCTTATAGGCTGTACCCTTAGATTGTGTAGCCTGGCCTCCTACCTTGGAATTTCAGGGTTCCTCATACTCCAATTTCTTGTTATTAACGATGTAATCACTCCTTAGATAACAAATATATTGACTGTCAGTAACATTTTTCATAATATAAACATTGGCCGGGCGTACCGCCCGGATGTTCTTTAACAGTGCAATCTCCAGACATCGTTAACAGCGAGTCGCAAACCGGGCTACGACCTTAGGGTCGTGGCCACTCGGAGCCATGGGGCATCCGAGCGTACCGGGGCGGACACATGTGGCGATGCGGTAGCTCGGCGAGCACAGCAACAAGTACTCACCTGGCCCCGCCACCACTTACTCAGATGCATAGCATCAGTGAATCCATGTTGTCCGTATGCCGTGTTGGCCAGTCAATTACGACTGGTCCTAGGGTTGATGGTTTGCGGGGCCAGCTCGTTCCGTTCGACTCGCAGGTGTTGACGACTGGCGCCATGTGGCGTCGATACGGAGATGTTTATTATGAAACGCGCATTGTTAGAAGAGTGTCTTGCTACCCTGCAACGGGTACGGGCACTCAAACATAACGAGCTGAACCCCAGTGTTATAGCGGAGTTGGATGCTGTCATTGCGAAGATGACACTCCTTCTGGAAACAGAAGGTCAATCTGTTGTAGTTGATCTTGTGCTGACTGAACGGATTTTAACGACAATTGGACGTGTCGCAGTCTGCCTCGATTGGGTACGGCGGATCAGCCAGCAGTTTCTGGAGTAACACAGCGAACCATTAATTCTTTTGGAAATACATATACTATGAATATTGGAAATGCAATTCGGTTCTGTCGTACCCAGCGGGGGATGACCCAGGAGGAACTTGCCGACAAGGCAAGCCTGTCAACCTCCTACATCTCCCTGCTGGAACAGAACAAGCGTGATCCAGCATTTAGCACAATAGAAAACATTGCCAACCAGATCGGCGTACCTACAAGTATCCTGCTATTTCTTGCCTCCGATCCGGCCGAACTGTCTTCTCTTGATCAGCAACTTGCTGAAAAAATGTCCTATACCGCCTTGCAGTTCATTAGGGAGAAAGCGAGTGAACCAACCCTGTTTTAAGGGCAAGCCGATAGCTTCCAGTGCAGCCTTGGCACGGGCATTACGCATATCATACCGTCAGTTATCCTGGGCCATAGAACGGGCCGACCGACTCTATAGAGAGCTCCCACCGATTGTGAAACCTGATGGCAGCACTCGACAAGTGTATAACCCGGCCGACCCGTTAAAGGACATTCAACGCCGCATCAACCGTCACATCTTTGGCCGAGTAGATTTCCCTATCTATTTGCAAGGCGGGATCCGCGACAGAAAAAACCCACGGCACTGCCTAGCCAATGCCAAACTTCACTCAAACGCCAAAATAGTGATCAATGAAGATATATCCGGTTTTTTCCCTTCGATTACTGAGCAACAGGTACAATATATATGGCAGCATTTCTTCCACTTTCCATCTGATATTGCGGTCATCCTGACCAAGCTAACAACCTATGATGGTCTACTTCCACAAGGTGCGCCAACAAGCTCATACCTTGCCAACCTGGCACTGTGGAAGAATGAAGCACCAACCGTAGAAAGCCTGTCCATGAAGGATATTCGTTATTCACGCTACGTTGATGATATCACTCTGTCTTCAACGCACTTTCAGAACGACCACAACAAGACTGCGATGATTGGAAAAGTCAGATCAATGTGCGAAAAGAATAATTTCCAGGTCAAACGAAGCAAACACAAAATTGAAAGTTCAGGCCAACCCATGCGCGTAAACAATCTCCAAATAAACCGCGGTGTAACTCTGCCGAAGAAGGAGCGTGCACGTATTCGTGCCGCTGTAAAATCATGTGAAATCCATGCCTGCCAAGGTCGCATGACTGATGAATATCTTATACTTTTCAACAGCACCCTGGGCCGAGTAAACCACCTCCGCCAATTCCACCGGCATGAAGCCAAAATATTGCAAAAACGACTAGGCTCATGCGCTCCGTTGTAACGGCAGATTCCTGGTTAATTCAATATGGCTACCGCCAATCGAGAGCACCATTTTGTACCACAATTCTATCTTCGATATTTCTCCACAGATGGGAAAAGGATAAATCTATTTAATTTTGCCAGAGATAAGGCTATTTTCGAAGTCAGCATCAGACATCAATGTTCACAGCACAAATTCTACGATTTTGCTCCAGGATTAGAACAAGAATTTTCTAGTCTTGAGGGAGAGGCAGCAGGAGTTATAAGAAATATTCAAAGCTCAGGGGCACTACCTAAACATAATTCTCAAGAATGGCTATCACTGCTCGGTTTTATAATCTTCCAGAAATTGAGAACTACCAGTATGGGTTACAAGCACGATGCCATGACAGATTACCTCGCCAAACTGTGGCTTGAGAATAATCCAGAATTTCAGCACATTGATCCTGATGGTTTTGAAATGCGCAATATATACTCAGTAGCTATTCCGCTATCTATTGCTGGAGATATGATTCCTGTTGCAGAAGACTTAAAAATTCATTTATTTGTTAATTGCACGCCACTTGAATACATAACCAGCGATGATCCAGTGGTAGTACACAATCAATATTGCGAAGGCATCGATTATAGAGGCGTGACAGGCTGGAATTGCCGTGGCTTGCAAGTATTCTTACCGATATCACCAACAAAATTATTATTCTTATTTGATCCTGCTGTTTACAAGGTAGGCTCATCACATAAAGGAAAGGATATTACAAGTATTTCGAATGACCGAGACATATCGCAGTTGAACTCACTGCAGATACTCAATGCAAGAAATAATATATATTTTTCTGGGACGCACTCTCAAGTCACAACCACAAAACAGTGCGGCATTCTCTCCTCCAAACGCCCAAAAGAGCGTATGACATTCGTAGAAACCGAAGGTGTAGATACAGGTAATGGTGAATCCAGCTCGTTACTGCATAGCTACGAACCATTGCTACCATTAAAATTATCCGTCAGCTCTATATCCATAAGAAAAAAAGCAAGAAAGATACTGCTACACAGGCGCAGCGCCATGTACCGGAGACCAATTGACCGATCGGAGGAGGAACGTGCTGCCTATGGACGGATGCCAAGTGGACGATACCCTGTTAAGAAAATAACACGTAAATAATAGATCATCTGTCCGGCCTTTCTCTCCCGTCAGAGCATGGCAGCCCCTATCGCCAGTCGGCCCAACCGAACTCACAGAGGATAACACCGAGGCATTGGGCGGCGAGTTGCGCATCTTGCTCGCGAATTTCGCGCAAAGAACGTTTCGCCTTCTCCACAGGTTTTGCCCTGGCATGCAATCGCGCGATGATTTTGGCAGCAGCTACTGCAATTACCTTCGACTCATTTTCCCTTTCCAGAGCTTTTATCAACGCACTCAGATCCTTTGCACCTTCTCCCATTAAACCAAAGTATGCCAGCAATATCTGGCTTGCCGCATCACGGGTGCGATCAATAACCGATACTGGCGCAGCGTGATAAACCTCGTCGGTAAATGCATCGAGGGATTTCATCACCGCTGAGCGGCTACTTTCAGGTATCTTGCTGCTTTCTATTTGAGGGAGAATACCCAGACTGGAACACGACTTTAACGTAACGAGGTCTTCACCCGTGCTGATGTTTTCAACATTGATAATGGTCCACACGGTGAAGCGCTCGTCGAAACCGAGCAGAACCAGAGGCTGCTCTTTCTGGTCCTTGATGAATCGGTGCCAGATAGGATTTCCATGGAAGGTTTGAAGTAATTTCGTCATTATTCCCTTGTCCGCTTCCCTGGCCTCGCTTGGAATGGCGGGATGCACCTGGACATGCCATTGCGATGGCTGCTGATTACCTGCCTGATAAAATCTGCCACGGCGTACACGGGCAATGGGATCAAAGGAATCCTCTCTGAAAACCCATGCGTCACCAACAAGATCCCGCCGATCTTCGGCCTTGAGTTCGCCTTCCTGCTCAAAGACGATACGTGCCGGTGTAATCACGGGAGACGGCCATATGGCATGCCCCCAAGTACTCCTTCCTTCGTAGAAAAGATTGTGATCGCTATCAATGCCGATGTTCATAGGAGTCCTGCATTGTTCGGCCTGGTTTTCACAATTCTCCCCTAAATGCCTTATCAAGAATGGACGGAAGCAGAGCTTCCAATAGTATCGCAGTCGAATCTCGGTCTTCTTTTGTTACCGCAAGTTTTTCCGAAGCTGCCTTGATTTTGTGCTGCCACTCGATGGTAGGCAGCCAGATTTCCTCGGACAACAATACTGTTTCTTTCAATCGAATGCGCCGATTACCAGCGCCACCACCGATACCCGTGACTTTTCGTTTCAGGGCTTCCCAGACAGCAGGTGTCGAAAAATAGGCCAGCAGGAACTCCGGAAGGACTCGATCTGTGGCACAGGCAAATGCAGGAAATTCGTTTGAAACATGGTGCCTATCGAAATCCTCGCTGATAACAGCGAAGGCACCTTCGTAGGCGTTTAATCTGCCATAAATGAACTGTCCTTCCCGCACGCGGTATAACTTAGAGGCTTTGATCTCGTCACCGAGCAACGGTGCTTTTTTGAATAACCCTCTTGCAAAACTGTAGATGCCGAAATGTGGATATTCCTGACCCGGCACAACTTCAACAGGATCGGAAACCTGGGTGAGCACTTCTCCCAAGGCAACATACTCCCAACCCTGGGAGAACTTTTCCTGATCGCTGAGATCATTGCGGTGAGCCATTGACACCAGCAGCGCATCCATATCGGATTTAATTTCCTCTCGTAGCGGCCTGGCCTCGTCGATTTTGGCGTTCAGTGATTCAATCTTGGCAACAATGCGGCGTTGTTCGTCAAGGGAAGGAAGTGGGATTGTTTCGG
>JBDLIZ010000198.1:0-8630 GCA_039714615.1 Pseudomonadota bacterium
GATGGTTGGCATCAAACCATCGAAAAACTGTTCTCAATTCAAGCCCTTTTCGCTTCGACCACTTTTCAACCAGACAGCTTCTAAGTTATCTCGGTAGCATTCCTTAAACGCCCGCCAAATGCAACACCAGGGTCACTACCGCCCAGAGTGTAAGGATGAATGTCACGGTCAATATGAGACCCACGATGATGTATTGATGCGGTTTCCCATGGGTAAAGTCCCGCTCCCGATTTTTAGTGCTCTGCACCCCAAAAAAGCTGGAGAGAACACTTTTAAATACGTTTAAGATACCAATGTTTTTTCTTTCCGATTGTTCTGTCATACCAGTCCTTGCCGTTTATTTCATACCTCGATCCGCTGTACTTGAGGTATCAACGAATAGCAGAATGAACCCACCGGCGATAAATAAAACCACGATAGATAACATGCCCACACGCGGACTACCGCTCAACATCCCTACCCCACCCACTAACACGGGGCCGATCACAGCGGCAAACTTACCCAGCATATTATAAAATCCGAAAAACTCAGCGACCTTATCGACCGGGACCAATCTCGCGTAGAAGGCCCGGCTCAAGGACTGTATGCCCCCTTGCACCAGCCCGATGGCCACCGCAAGCCCGTAAAATTCCCAGATCTGGGTCATCCTGGATCCCCACAGGGTGACCAAGATATAGATCCCAAGGGCCACATAGATCGCCGGCTTGGTACCCAGCCATTGCCCTAGATGACCAAAGAATAGGGCCGCTGGAAAACCGATAAACTGGGTGATCAGCAAGGCGATGATAAGATCATTGCGATTAAAACCCAGTGCCCGTCCATAGTCCACTGCCATGCGCACGATGGTATCCACACCATCGATATATAACCAATAGGCCAACAGAAATAATGCCACCATGCGCAATCGTCTGATCTGCAGCAAGGTCTCCTTTACCTGGCGAAGACCCAGTGAGATCGACTCGATGATCGGTCTCGCCCGCTTGCCGGCGGGCCCCCGCACCTTGAGCAACAGCGGCAGCGAAAACACCAGCCACCACAATGCCACCAGCAGAAAAGAGGCCCGCACCGCCATGGTCGCATCAGCCAAACCAAAGCTGGACGGGAACAGGCTCATCAGCGCACACAGGGCGAACAATATCCCTCCCCCCAGATAGCCCAAGGCGAACCCCAATGCCGAGACGGTATCATAACGTCCTCTAGGAGCAACCCATACGATCAGCGCGTCATAGAAGATATTCGCACCCATGAAGCCAAAGGTCGCCAGCACATAGATTATGGCGGCCAGATACCAGCCACCCTGGTGGACCAGGAACAGCCCAGCGGTCATTCCCTGCCCGAGCACTGCAAAAATCAATAAAAATCGCTTATACGCGCCACTGTGATCGGCCATCGCCCCCAGCAGTGGGGCGGTCAATACAATGAGTATGCTGGCCGCGGAATTCGCCACACCGAGGGCCAGGGTGATCGAGGCACTCTCACGCCCATCCCCCCAATAGTCACGAAAAAAGATGGGGAAAAAACCCGCCATGACCACCGTAGCGTAAGCGGAGTTGGCCCAGTCATAAAAGGCCCAGGCTAGGATTTGTTTATTGAATCGCAAGCGCGTAGAGAATATCGTTCATATGGTGTGGGGCCTATCTCAATCCTCGCACCTTGCTTGGCCGCATTTTTAGCAGAAACCAACGACAGACGCCTAAGGTACCAAGCGATAAAAACAACGATGTTTCACAAACGTATAAAAAAAACCTTGCAGATGCTTTAAGGCGAGCCGGCCTAGTTTTCTCGTCCTACGCTGATACTCGTGAGTGATGACCATCTCATTGGAATAAACCACCTTTTTTCCCAATTTTTTTATTCGCAAACAGAATTCCGCATCCTCGGGGCCGAAGAATATCTTTTCATCATAGCCCCCCATTTTCACTGCCAGCTCTTTAGTAAAGACCTGGTTGGCACCGAGGACATAGTCAACATCGATGAGATCTGAGGGGACCGTGTTGTCAAAATCGGTGTCCTGCATCAGGTGAGAGGCCATTTCCTCTCGAAAAGGCCTGATTCGCCTCGCCCATTGCAACCTCGCGGCCAAGGGCTGGTAGATCTTTGGGAAGCGCCTGGCACTGGATTGGCGCGAACCATCCGGGTTGATCAATCTAAAACCTACCAATCCCACTTCAGGATGGGCCTGTAAAATGTTTTGTATCAGGTCACCGGGATCATTGGTATGAAGCAAAGTATCATTATCCAAGGTCATTAGATACTCACCGCTTGCCATACCGATCCCTCTATTTCGTGCCGGCCCGACACCGATATTTTTGTTCAATCCGAGGTATTTAACATCGGGAAACTCGGAGCATACCATTTCTTGGGTACCATCGACCGATCCATTATCCACAAGAACAACCTCATCTCTTGCCTGGTCAATCCGGTTCACAAGTGAGGTCAGGCACCTTCTTGCCTTTGCAAGCTCATTCCATGTAATAACGATAATGCTAAGTCTCATTTTGTGGTCTGACCTCTATAACAGGCCTCATGCCCCGGCATGATACAGCCTCGCATAAAACAAGCCAATGGAAAGCCATTATGAATAGCGGTGTGGAAATGCCTTACAATTAGTGCAAGAGAGCAAGTTCAGCACCTATCTGGCTAGCCCTGATCGCTCCTGGCGTCGTTGCTTCTCGTTCCATGGGGCCTGCCATGCTGCCTCATCGCGCCTAACCAGGAACAACCATGCCTCGCCAAAATAGGCATTAAACTTACGTTCTCTTGCACTAGCAGCTTGGAGTCAATCTACTGCGGAAAAGCAGGTTCGGCCCCCGATTAACCCCAATAATGGGAATGCATGCTCAATCGTCTTTTGAGAGCCAGGGAGAGATGCTTCTCTAATTTTCCTAATTTGTAACCCAAGTAATTCAACGCCGTTCGAATAATGATATTGGGGATGAGATGGATGTGTCGTGCCCCGATATAGCGGAACTCGGAAAACACAAACATAAACCCCTCCCCTTCGACACTGCCGAACTCCTTTTTCAGCCATGGTTGCCTGGCATGAAAGACACCTTGATCAAAATAACGACTAAATTCCTCGACATAGGTGTAATTATGCGAGTGATATACCTGTGCATCCGCGCAATAGGCCACTTTCCAGCCACCAAGCAACATCTTGGCAGCGACATACATGTCTTCATTTACAATAGTTTCGGAAGGAAAACCTCCACATCGCAACAATGCCGACTTTCGATACGCCGCCATGGAATTGGAACAAAATGCCGTTTTCAGCCCGAGTTCGGGGATGTCCTTGGCCGACTTTAGGCGGGAATTCGATGGATAGTTATACAATCTGGCATGGGCCGCTATGGGTGTGGCGTCCTTGTGAGGCAGCTGTCTACCATAGGAAACCCCCACGCTCGGGTCATCAAGTGCCCTGACCAGGTTTTCCAAGGCCCTGGCATCAGCTAGGATCGCATCCTGGGTTAGAAACACAACGATCTCGACATTTGGGATCAATTCGATAGTATACTGACGCGTTGTCCCGTGATTGAATTCCTTCCTAGCGATGATTTCAACCTGGAATCCATATTCGCGGGCGAATTCAACCGTATCATCATCCGATGATGAATCAATCACTATCATGACATCAGGCTTCAGGGTTTGCCGCTTTAACGCGGCTAACCATGAACGCCACGCAGCACCTGCATTGAGTGTGGGAACTACCAGAGCCTTTTGTGCTTGTTGCATCAGTATTTATGCCAACCCCAAAAATATCTCAATGACAGCAAGTATACACATTCTTCTCATGTATCTGATATGTGGCACCAGGACGGTTCTTGGTCGGCACCGTAAGGACAATGCGCCCAACCTCTTCCTACTGATCGGTATCGACCGTGCCGAACTCGACTTCCATTTCCACGACCACCGGTATATGTCAATGAATTTGAGACATCCATTACAAAAATTCACAATAGAAAACTAGCGATTGAGGACCTTACTCGATAGACTTTGGGGACACGTGTACTGTATTTCAGTATTGTGGGGCTTTTAGGGTATGAGAGCTGCCCTTTCTCCTATGCAGGAGAAACTTTATCTCAACTTATACCCAAAATTCATTTTATTAAAAACCCAGGAGAAATGTGTCATGAGTAGAAGAACCTTTCGACTTAGCCTACTGAGCATCTTAATTGCTGCGATGGCCAGCGTCCAAGTCGGTAATGCATTAGCAGAAGGCAGTGATAGTCCAGCCGCCGCGACAGAAGAGTCTGAAAGCTTCCTAGACAAGATGAAGGGAATGGTGGGATTGGGCGACGAAAAAACCGCTGCCGATGAGGCGAAGGATGCGGCTGTTGAAGCGCAAGACACGGCCGCTGAGGCCGCTGGATCGGCTGCCGACGCCGCGGAATCCACCAGCGAAGCCGCCGCCGAGCAATCCGAAGACGCGATGGATAAAACAAAATCAATGATGAAGGGTGAATAAGGCAAACTAAACCCAAACAAGGAGGTTGGGGCTGCCTGCTCTAACCTCCAAGCACTCCCAAAAAACGAGTCGATCCTCGCTTAATGTCTGCCCACCCCAGCTCACAAATTCTTTTCACACCACAGCCCCAGGGCGCTTAATCCAGAATATCTTCACGTCTATCAAACGTCCGTTGCAATTTCAGCAGAGATTAAATTTTGGCCTGATAACATTCATCCGGCCACTGCAACAGAGACCGTTTTCCTAGTACCACTATCGATCAGTACCTGCCCGCATACCAACCAGGGTGCATATCTTTGTGATCAAGACCAAATTCACAGCGCGGTTAAGGATTTTTGCACATACCCTAAGCATTCTATTTATCTATCTGTTTTTCATCGGCTGCGGTTTCGCACAAACAACAGAGTCCATCTTTGAGGCCGCTCGTGACTATACGGTACAAATCCGCACCGCAGTAGATGTCCCATTTATTGGCGACAAAAAGACATCCAGCCTTGGGGCCGGCTTCATGGTCGACGTGGAACGTGGGTGGATATTGACCAATGCCCATGTTGTTGCCCGATCACCATCGCAAGTTATGGTAGCCATGGATGGCCGCCCTTTTCGTGAAGCCACTAAGCTGTATGTTGATCCCTATTTGGACGTCGCAATCATCAAAGTCCCAGCACTGGATTCATCACGTTTGGAAAATGCCCGGCTCGAATGCGGCGACATACCTCCTGTCGGGCTCGCAGTAGGTGCGTTTGGTCACCCCTGGGGTCTGTCGTATACGGGGACTCGCGGTATCGTGTCCGGAGTGACATCAAAATTCGGTGCACAAATGCTGCAAACCGATGCAGCCATCAACGGCGGAAATTCGGGTGGTCCGCTTATCAGCCTGAAAAACGGCAAGATCGTTGGCATCAATACCGCTAGAATTAGCGATAAAAGCGATCAAAATACCAATTTTGCCGTTCCAATGAAGCATGCCTGCCAGATTCTCTCCCTACTGCAGAAGGGTCAGGATCCATCCCCTCCCGACCTATCAACCATATTCGTTACGGGACTAAATGATTATCAACGGCTCGCAGTAGCCAAGACCTATTTGAACACCGACACGATGGCATTACGGCCCGGCGATGTCATTCTTGGAGTGTCGGATGTTGCTGAAGAAATCCACAATGAGGGGCAGTTGATGCATGCCCTGCGCGGGCGCTTGGCTGAGGTGGGATTGGAGATTCTTAGAACCCAGAGACGGATGAAATTAACCGGTCAGCTGCAACCGTTAACGAGGATCACCGAACGCCGCGGCATCTATATGTCGGGTCTGTTAATAGGACCCACCCACTTTCGTGATAATCGCGAACTGAATATGGGCAACCACGCCCTCATGATCCACCATGTTGCCAAGGGCTCTATCGGAAGTAGCGTGGAAATCAAAAAATGGGATTTCCTCGTCTCCGTGGATAGTAAAAAAGCAATCAGACTCGAAGATATGTACCAGCACCTCCTGGCGGCTCAGCTAGAAAATAAGCGCGTTACCTTGGTTCTCAAACGATGGAGCACCACCAAGGATCGTATCTATGACTATATTGAACGCAGCGTCTCGATCAAAGACCTCAGGCCTATCGGCTCACTGCCAATAGAACGCGTTGCCTTGCATTGATCAGCGTTAAGAGCCTGGCCACCAACGCAATGCCTTTCTAACTGGGACGCAGGAGACCTGATCCTGCCTACCTGGAACGGCGCCGCTTGGGCAATTCGGGGACCTTGCGCAGTTTATCTAATAAGTGTCCCAGACTGAGCAGGGGATGACTCAACAGCATGGCAGGTCCGGAATGGCGCATTACAGTCTTGACGCGTTCGCGCATGCCTTGACTATAGCAATGCACGGTACAGTAATTGCAAGCCGGTTTTCTCTCTTGGAAGGAACACCTATCCAGACGACGGTGAGCATAATCCAGCAGCGTTGTACAGTCCTCGCACAATGCCTTTTTACTGCCATGATGGTCACGGCAGTAAATACGCATCATGGCAGTAATGGTCTTTTTTTCCCGTTGAATGCGGGAATGTTCTGAGGCCATTGCTAGTGCTCTAGCCCGGGTGTTTCATAAATTACACACGCCCTCGCTTGATCTTTGTTTCCACAAGAAATTTTGCTCAGTCGGCCGTAATCGTGGATACGCCGCTCCCTCGAAAAATCCCTTGTGGAAACAAATCTCTTCGCGATCATCGCGCAAATTCATGAAATATCCGGGCTAGGTTATTTTTATAAAAAAGCCAGGACTTCTCGCTCGATATTGACCTTATCGATGACCGTATCCTGTATCACCGGCTTGTCGAACAGGGCGCTGATGCGTTGTGGAATCGGAATGTTGGCCACCCGGGCAATGGATTTCAGTGCATCGATATCTTGGGTATCGGTTTCACCGGTCAGGGCATTGGCGATGGTCGGGGAGAACTTGGTCCATTCGGCGGTGGAGTAGACAATGGTCTTAAGCGGCTTGTCGATCTGCGTGTCGAGGGTCTTGAAGCAAGTGCCCGTATGCGGGTCCATGAGATAGCCGTTTTTGAAGGCCTCCTTGATAAAGGTCTTGCCCTGTTCATCGTCACAGTAATCGGCGGAAAACACCGCCTGGAGGCGGGTAAGCTCGTCGCCGCTCAGCTCATAATAGTTATCAGCATCCAACTGTTGCATCAGGGTCTTAGTCCGCTGCGGACCATACAGGGCATACAGGACGCGCTCGATGTTGGAGGACTTGAGAATGTCCATGGCCGGAGAGGTCGTGCCGATGACGGCCCGCTCGCGCAGGTCGTAACGCCCGGTATTGATCAGGTCGGTAAGCACGTGGTTGCGGTTAGAGGAAATCAGGATCTTCTCCACTGGCAGACCCATCTTCATGGCGTAGTAAGCGCTCAAGGCATTGCCGAAATTACCACTGGGGACATTGAGGTAGACCCTTTCAGCCATCTCGATAGCCCCTTGGCGCACCAGTTCCAGGTAGCTGTGAAAGTGGTATATCTGCTGGAAGATGATGCGACCGAAATTCACGGAATTGGCCGCCGAGAGAAAGGTCTGTTTCTGTTCCAGCTTGGCCTTGAAGTCGGTGGAGGCCAGTAAGGTCTTGAGGGCAGACTGGGCATCGTCGAAATTACCATGGATACCGATGACCTTCAGATTGGCGGCGTCTTCGGTGACCATTTGCAGACGTTGTACATCGGAGGTGCCGCCATCGGGATAGAGGCAGGCCACCTTGATATTAGCGCGGTTTTTAAAGGTCTCCAGGGTGGCCGGCCCGGTATCCCCCGAGGTAGCCACCAGTATCAGATAATGTTCACCGCGTTTTCGCGCCAGATCGGACAACACCGCCCCAAAGGGTTGCAGGGCCATGTCTTTAAAGGCTCGGGTGGGACCATGATACAGTTCACTGACATAGACATTCTCACTAACCTTGACCACGGGCACGGGATGGGCAGGATCATCAAATCTATCATATAAATTCAGGGCTTCATCGATGACGGCGGGATCGATATCCAGCTCAAAGGCCGCGAGAACATCGCGGGCGAGGGTTTTGTAACCGGCATCGATATGCGCTGCGAGGAAGGCCACGCCCAGTTCGGGCAGGGATTCGGGCACGTAGATGCCACCAAAAGAACACAGGGGACTGAGGATGGCCTCAGAAAAGCTGACAGACGCCGGACATTGACCGTCATTGCCCCGGGTTTCAATGTATTTCATACAGGCTCAGATAGGCTGAATTCAAAAGATGCCGGGATTATACCGGAACAAGCTGTAGATGGCGGTCGAAACCCGCGAATCATTCGGGTATATACCCATGGCGGATGGATATAACACAATAAAAAGGCCGGTAATCTACCGGCCGTAAAGATGTTAATGCGATTAACCTCGGATCAGTCTACCACACCGATCTCCCAAGGCAGGTCAGGGCTTTTCTCGAATGCAGAGAACTCGGCCCTCTCAAGCCCGCTGTCTTGCGCACCATAAACGATGGCACTGTCTTGCCAGTCGTGATAACCCTCGTCGAGGATGATTCTGGTGATATAATCGCGGTGATACCCTTTAGCCAGCTCAGAGCTTGTGAATAAATTGGTCTCAGGTGGGCTTACTGCAAAATAACGGTTCAGTTCAAAGGGATGATGTAAGCACCAATAAAGGACTTTAGTT
>JBDLIZ010000199.1:0-8617 GCA_039714615.1 Pseudomonadota bacterium
TATCGCGGTTGCAACACTAAGGAATGCGCACGAAATAAGTTCCCCAACTGACTTGACTTATCGTCCGTCTTCAGCGTTGCGTCAACAGTGACATAGCTAGGCTATGCGCCTGCTGCCGCGCCTTGAATACGAACAATCATTCGGCGCCAGTTGGGGAACTTATTTCGTGCGCATTCCTAATCTTCATTGGGGAGAGGCTCTTAGGCACAGGATTGAGACCTAGTGCAAGGTTGAACGATTTGTAAATAGGCGGTGGTCGAAATATTGAATTCCGACGCAGAACCTAGGTCTGGTATAGGAATAGAATGTAGTCAAGCTATCAAACAGCTACTTGTCAGCGAACAGGGTAAAATTAAGGATGTTTATCAGGGACGAACGAGAGAGTGTGATTTAGAACAATGAAATTGATTATTCTTGATCGGGATGGTGTTATAAACAAAGATTCGGACAATTACATTAAATCGCCTAAGGAATGGATCCCGATTCCCGGCAGTTTAGAGGCGATCGCAAGATTGAACAAAGCCAATTATCGAGTGATTGTCGCGACCAATCAATCAGGTATCGCTAGGGGCCTGTTCGATCTACAAGCCTTGAACAATATGCATAAAAAGATGTGCGCGATGTTGGATCGGTGGGGAGGACGTATCGATGGCGTGTTTTTCTGTCCTCATGGGCCAGATGATAAATGCAAATGCCGTAAACCCAAGGTTGGACTATTTAAGCAAATTACTCGGCGACTGCCGATGGGAATTCAAGATGTCCCGGCGGTGGGTGATTCTCTGAGAGATATCCAGGCGGCAAGGCGAGCTGGTGCAAGGCCATTTCTAGTGCTTACCGGTAAGGGCCACCGTACTTTGATGGCGGGCAACTTACCCGCCGGGGTTCCGGTCTTTGACGATCTTGCCGCAGTGGCGGATGCCTTGATCGGTAAAACAAAAAACTAATCAATAAACTAAATAATAAATTGCTTCCTAGGAAGCTGTCGAAACCCCGAAAAATGATGCTTTATTTGCGTTCAAGCGCATTCTATGTTGGCTTTTTCCTCTCGACT
Organism: Pseudomonadota bacterium; assembly: GCA_039714615.1. GTDB lineage: Bacteria > Pseudomonadota > Gammaproteobacteria > JAAEPA01 > JAAEPA01 > JAAEPA01. Next base: position 1,052 of record JBDLIZ010000199.1, read on the forward strand.
ATCATCTATTCTTTATTCGGCATCATGGCCTACGCCCTGCCTTTCAGGAAAAGGCACGGCATAATAACCAATTGGGCCGATGTGAATCTCTGGTGGTTGGCGTGGGTTTGTAAACTTCATTATCGCGTGGAGGGCCTGGAAAACTTACCTGATCGGCCCAGCGTTGTGATGTCTAATCACCAATCTACTTGGGAGACCTTGGCGCTAAAAAAATTTTTCCCCTCCATGTCCTGGGTAGTTAAGCGTGAACTGCTGTGGATACCCTTTTTTGGTTGGGGGTTGGCTGCGACACAGCCGATCGCTATCAACAGGGGCTCCGGTCAAAGGGCGGTTGAGCAACTCATTCGCCAAGCGCGCCAGCGACTCGGAAATGGGCGCTGGATCATGATTTTTCCGGAAGGTACGAGAGTAGCGCCCGGAAAGAAAAAACGCTATAAACTTGGAGGGGCGATCATCGCCAGCAAGATCCAGGTGCCCGTGATTCCAGTGGCCCACAATGCAGGTCTTTTTTGGCGACGTAGGCAGTTCGTAAAATATCCCGGTACCATCACCGTGTCTATCGGGCCGGCTGTGGAACCTGATGGTAAATCTCCGGCGCAGATCAATAAGGAAGTAAAGGGCTGGATAGAGGCCAGGCTTGAGAAGATCTGCGCGCCTCATCGATCCTAGGAATGTTACCGAAATGATTTACCCGTCTGGCTTGTCTTATCGTCCGAGTTCGGCGCGTCTGGTTTGACTCGATAGGGTGTTGCTATCTTATTTTTTAGCTTTAGCTTTAGCTTTCCTGGAATTGGCGAACATATCGGCAATGATCGGCGTCAGTATGATTTCCATTGCGAAGCCCATTTTGCCCCCAGGAACAACGATGGTATTGCGTCGAGACATGAAGGAATCCTTGAGCATATTCAACAAATATGGGAAGTCTACACCGAATTTAACGGGATCGCGAAAGCGTATGATGGCAAAGCTTTCGTCTGCCGTAGGGATATCACGAGCGATGAAAGGGTTAGAAGTGTCTACCGTAGGCACCCGTTGAAAGTTGATATCGGTCAAAGAGAATTGCGGTGTCAAATAGTGGACATAGTCGTGCATTCGCCGCAATATGTTATCGACGATGGCCTCTTCCGAATAGCCGCGTTCAGCATTATCCCGGTGGATCTTTTGGATCCATTCGAGATTGACAATGGGTACCACCCCCACCTTGAGATCAACGTATCGAGAGACGTCTACATCTTCGGTTTTCACTACGCCATGCAATCCCTCATAGAATAGTAAATCGGTATTCTTGGGGATACCTTCCCAAGGCGTGAATTCTCCTGGTTTCAGCCCAACATAAGGTGCGGCCTCTTCTTCACTGTGCAGATAAAGCCGCCGCTTTCCTTTACCCTTTTCTCCATAGTTTCTAAACAGCGCCTCCAATTCCTCGAACAGATTGGCTGCCGCTCCGAAATGGCTCAGGATGCCTCCTTCGGTCTCAACCTTTGCGAGTTCCTCGCGCATTTGAACACGGTTAAAGCGATGAAAGCTGTCACCTTCGATAACCACCGGTCTAATCCCTTCGCGGATGAAGATATGCTCAAAGGCATTTTTTACTGTGGAGGTTCCTGCACCCGATGAACCCGTGACCACAATAATAGGATATTTCTGGGACATGACGTTTTCCCTTATCTACAATGCTTAGCTGGTGAAATGTTCGGTAATTCTAATGGCTCACATTCTACTGAATGCCTAGGCAGAAATCAGGTCTGTGGTGCAAAACTTTTTAGCAAGGTCCTATTCTCACGCTATCATCTCGTGCTATTAGCATTATTTCAACGAATGGTGCTGAGATGGGTATTGAGGCATCTTCCTAATCGAGGGCCATTCAACGTCGCTGAAACTGCAGGTCCCAAACCTCGTGGCCCAGGCGTATGCCCCGCCGTTCGAACTTGGTCTGAGGCCGGTAATCCGGTCGCTCGATAAAATGCTGATTTCCGGCTATGTTTATAAATCCATCACTGGAGGTCATGACATCCAGTGACTGCAGGGCATAGTCTTTCCAGTCCGTGGCCATATGAAAAACGCCACCGGCCTTGAGGGCAGTGTAAAGCAGGGACAGGAACTCAGCTTGTACGATTCGTCGTTTGTGGTGGCGTCTTTTCGGCCAGGGGTCTGGAAAAAAAAGCAATATACGGTCCAGGCTTGGTGTAATTATGTTGTATTTCATCATCTGTACGGCATCATCATTGATGATCCGGATATTGGATAACTGCGTTTCGACCAGGCGTGCCAAAAGATGACCGATCCCAGGGCGGTGAACCTCGATACCCAGGAAATCGACCTCCGGATGGCGTCGGGCCATAGAAATAAGCGCTTCGCCGTCGCCGAAGCCGATTTCCAGCCAAACAGGTGATTCACGTCCGAAGATTTGCTTGAGGTTTAGTGAGTTCCCCGCCGAGATTTCTATGCCGTACCGGGCCCAGAACCTATTCAGAGCGTTTTTCTGGCCGCTGGTGATTCGGCCTTCGCGACGGACGAAGCTGCGAATCGGTTGCGTTTTTTGTCGCGCTTCGGAGTACATATTCAGGTATTGTGAACGTGCCCTGCCCTACGACCCCAGGATCCCCAAATTCTTACTATCAAAGAAATGAACCATCGAGCGGTGACGAGGCAGAGGCATAACGCTTACGCGGCATGCGCCCCGCCAAATAGGCTTCTCGGCCGGCCTCTATGGCCTTTTTCATTGCCGATGCCATCAGTATGGGATGTTTCGCCGCAGCGATAGCAGTATTCATCAACACCCCGTCGCATCCCAGCTCCATGGCAATAGCGGCATCAGAAGCCGTGCCTACCCCCGCATCTACAATAATTGGCACTTCGGCATTTTCGATGATTTCGAGGATGTTGTAAGGATTGCGAATCCCCAGCCCCGAACCGATGGGGGCGGCCAGTGGCATCACCGAAATGCAACCCATCTCTTCCAGGCGTTTGGCGATGATGGGGTCATCGTTGGTGTATACCATGATGTCAAAACCGTCCTTGATCAGTTCCTCGGTAGCTTTAAGGGTTTCGGTGATATCCGGGAACAGTGTCTTTTCATCACCCAGGACTTCAAGTTTGACCAGCTTGTGGCCATCAAGCAGTTCCCGAGCCAGACGGCAGGTGCGAACGGCATCCTTAGCGGTGTAGCAACCGGCGGTGTTGGGCAGGATGGTGTATTTCTGCGGTGTAATGAATTCCAACAGATTCGGTTCATTCGGATCTTGACCGATGTTGGTGCGGCGAATCGCTACTGTGACGATTTGGGCACCGCTGGCCTCTATAGCCGCCTTGGTTTCCGTAAGATCTTTATATTTACCGGTACCCACCAAGAGGCGTGAGCGGTACTGGGCTCCGGCCACCATTAGGGGATCATCTATACTGGATTCAGTTCGATTTAAGGGAAGCGTGGACATGGCATTCATGAGTATTATAGTGTGTGTGCTCGACTCAACCACCGCCAATGGCATGGACGATTTCCACTTGGTCACCGGGATTCAGTTTGTGTCCCCCATAGGTGCTGCGCGGCACGATCTCCTCGTTGATCTCAATCGCCAGCCGTTTGCCGGTCAACTGAAGGATCTCGATCAGTCGTGTCGCAGTGCTGCCATCCGGGATTTGTTTGAGATTACCGTTGAGCGTGATTTCAATCATGGTAGAGATCAACTGCGTTGTAAAAAACCTATTTTACATCATTATCTACTCATCGCGAATGCGCTTCGGTAATACTCGATGAGATAATTCACTATGGGGGTGCGGTTATAAAAAAATTTTGACACCCTTCATGAAAAGCATAGAATATCTAATGTTTAGTGGCGGGTGTTGTTCAATGGTAGAACCTCAGCTTCCCAAGCTGATGACGAGGGTTCGATTCCCTTCACCCGCTCCAGTTCATGGAAAGGTTTGCTTAACTCAATTCAAAGTAGATGATAGAGAGCCTTTTCAATGCCAAACCCATCCGTCATGGATATGTCGGCCTTATGCGCGGTCTTCACTGATATTGTGGTGATTCAAAGGCTTTGTGTTCTTGGCCCTCGATCACGGGTTTCACGTAGAGTTCTACGCGCCTATTGAGTTGTCTTCCGGCTTCGGTTTCATTGCTGGCCCGCGATTCATCCTCCCCTCGCCCCTGAGTTCTCAATCTATCCGCGGTAACACCTCGGAGGATGAGGTAATCTGGCACGCTGTCGGCACGCCAATAATCGATCCCATTTCGACAAGATTATAAAAAGATCATTATTCATGGATATCGGTAACTTACGTAGGGAATACCACCAAGGCAGTCTGCGGCGCGTGGACTTGCAGAAAGATCCGTTCGATCAATTTGAACTCTGGTTTAATCAGGCTTGTGATTCAAGCATTATCGATCCCAATGCCATGAGTCTGGCAACCGCTTCTAAGGATGCTCATCCTACTGTACGGACGGTATTGTTGAAGTATTTCGATCGGGAAGGCTTTGTATTTTTTACCAATCTCGAAAGCACTAAGGCTCGACAGATCGCCGATAATTCTAGTGTTTCAGTGCTTTTCCCCTGGTTGGCGTTGGCTCGCCAGTTGATCATCTCGGGGAATGCAGAAAAGATATCTACAAAAGAGGCCCTCAAATACTTCATAAAACGGCCAAGAGGAAGCCAGCTTGGTGCATGGGTATCAAAACAGAGCAGCATTGTGTCCTCGCGGGTGATGTTGGAAATGAAATTCAATGAGATAAAGCAAAAGTTTGCCCATGCAGAGATACCATTGCCTTCATTCTGGGGGGGGTATCGTGTCAGACCCATCCAATTTGAATTCTGGCAGGGACAGCCCAACCGGCTACATGATCGGTTTCGCTATACTCGCAAAGCGAACGGCCTTTGGGAAATAGAACGTCTAGCACCGTGATGGGTACCCAGTGTTATACCCATGACGGATGGGTTTTCGGGTACGGAGAGTGTGTTGGATTTGTCGCAGAGCAAGGCAGAACACGTAAGGCATAGTTATTATTATGGTTTTCGTGTTCTAACGCGGCTATGCGGCAAAGGCGACGTGCTATGGGTCCTGAAAACTCATTCGTCATGGGTATATACATGGAATATCGGGAATATGTTGAAATCTGAAGAGATCGTATAGCGCCGCCCTGTCAACTCACGGAGCACATCTGCTTCAATGCTGTTTGTAAGCGCACATAAAGCGCATTTAAGCCCGTTTTTTATGCCGCTGATCGGTTCTAGTTACTTTGCCGACATCTTAATTATCGCTAGGTTGATATATTACGTAGCTCAAGAACTCATTGGGTGAAAATATTTCGATAAGGGGTATGCGAGAGACGTTCGGGCGTAATAGTTGCTGTAAAACTCTCAAACTTCCAGGTCTCTGGTTTTAACAGCGGTAGGTTTTTTCCGGAGACTGACAAGGCCCCTCTTTCACTTATCATTAACTTGTAATATACTTATTTAGTACCCAAGGAATCCGGGGTTTTGGAGTCAGATGAGGCAAGTAGAGTCTCGTATTTTAAGGTAATGATAATTATCGATAGTTATTGTCCATTTTCATGTAATCAACTGAACCTTGGGGGTTAGGCGATGGGTCTGTGTCGTGGTTTCTCAAAGGCTTGCAAGGAGAGTAAAAAGCGACCTTGGATTTATCTAATCGTAATATTCATAGCCACTTTTTCGGCATTTGTGACATGGCTGACGCTTGATAGCGCCGGTATACCCTCCGAATCCAATAGATGGTGGAGTGGTGGTGTGTTCATCTTGGTGTCTATTATATTGCTGTTGTATTTCATAAGCTGTATGCGCAGGTACTGTTCACAAATCTCTTCCTTTTAGCGACTCACTTATACGGGGCGTAAGTCTAATTCTAACTTCGCCCCGGAGCACGCTACATTTTGTTTAGTCGCGAATGACCTACGGAATAATCGCTCGTCTGGCGATACCTCGACGATTATTCACGGTAATTTCCTATGGGTGTTTTATTCATTTAACATCCGTCACGATTTTCTGAAGCCCGGCGCGGCAAGCCAGTACTAATTCTGCTCAATTGCGCTATCCTAACCCGTTAATGTGTTGCTTCTCTTCCCGTAGTGATTCAAATCTTTGTTGCGCCTTACAGAGATACAGATAACGATATCTTTTAAATTCGGCGTTTCGAGTATATAAATCATAGGGTTTCGCTTTGATACCAAGTGTCATACACGGAGCTGTTCTGTAAAGAACCCTACGATGTCATGTCAATATCAAAGGGCGAGCGGCTTACCATGAGTCTCGGTGATCCGTGACGGTCTTCAATTGTAATGTCTTAAATCTAAGGAGTTATCGTGGCCTATTTTGATGTATTCAACGGCGATGCCGATGGAATCTGTGCTCTTCACCAGCTGCGCATGGCCGAGCCCCTAGAAAGTACATTGATTACTGGGGTCAAGCGGGATATCAGTTTGTTGAAAAGAGTGGAGGCCGTCGACGGCGATGAGCTGACCGTTCTAGATATTTCGCTGGATAAGAATCGACCTGCTTTAGAGCGCTTGCTGGATCAAGGCGTTCGTGTTCGGTATTTTGATCATCATTATGCAGGCGACATCCCAAAGAATGGCAAATTATCTGCGGTTATTGATCCTTCGGCCGAGGTTTGCACGGGATTGCTGGTAGATCGATTTCTGGGCGGTAAGTATCGGGTGTGGGCCATCGTTGCTGCATTCGGTGACAATCTGGATGCCAGTGCGCGAAGTGCTGCGGAGTCGCTGTCCCTCGATGAAAACCAGTTGATAAAACTGCGAGAGCTTGGAATATATATAAACTACAATGCCTATGGAGCCAGCATTGAAGATCTGTATTATTCCCCGACTCAATTGTTCCAAAGTGTGCATTCGTTTAAGGATCCTTTCGAATTCATCGCTGAGAGTGATACCTTTAAGCGTCTGCAAGCAGGGTATGCCCAGGATATGGAAAAGACCAAAGCGCTAAGACCGGAACTTGAGTCGGATAAACACGCGCTTTACCTTCTTCCCGCCGAATCTTGGGCAAGGCGTGTGAGTGGTGTTCTCGGTAACCAATTGGCCCAAGATGCTCCGAACCGTGCTCATGCCTTGTTAACCTCTCTACCTGAAGGTGGTTATGTGGTCAGTGTTCGTGCCCCGCTGGCGACAAAAACCGGTGCAGACGAACTCTGTCGTGCCTTTCCAACCGGTGGCGGACGTAGAGCTGCAGCTGGAATCAATCATCTCCCAGATCAACTATTCTCAACATTTACTGCTAAATTCCAAGAAATATTTGCCTAGGAGCCTGTCGGATTAAGGATTGATCTACCATGAAAAAGCCGGTTCGTTCCGATTTCCCGATCATGTTTCGTTGAATGGGTATTCTTATTCGCCTCAAACAGCCTTTCCCTCGCTATGATCGCCTAAATCCGACAGGCTCCTAGAAAAAGCAAAATGCTTCTGCAGATTAAGTAATTGGCAATTTATTTAAGGGTCCTGAATTCAAGTAATAAATGCATAACCCATTAAATTTCTGATATCCACACCGGTGAGTTCTTCGAAAACCTCATAAGGTGTTTTGAACCCCAGGCATT
>JBDLIZ010000200.1:0-8560 GCA_039714615.1 Pseudomonadota bacterium
GCAACTGGCGTTGATGCTCGTACTGCCGGTGTCCGTCGGTATGGTGCTGAGGGACAGGTATCCGTCTGTCATCACGCGGTATGGACCCTGGTTACGTCGTCTGAGCCTGTTTGCCCTGGCCGCTCTCGTCGGCATCGTGCTGCTGGATCAGGAGCAGAACATTGCCGATGAGATCGGGCCGGTTATCACCGCCGCGATACTGTTCACGATGGGTGCCATGGCCGTGGGATGGGGCATAGGCCGGGTAACCCGGATGGACCCGGAGAACCACCTTGTCTTTCTGTTGGAGTTCTCGGCCCGTAATCTCGCGATAACAACCGTCATCGGCGTCACGGTACTCGGGCGTGTGGAGTTCGTGCTGTTCTCGGCTTTGTTTTTCCTGACCCAGGTGCCCATATTGCTCTTGCTGGTCAGCGCTTATGCGCGGCGTTCGAACAGGAAGGCTTTCGTAGCTCCTAACGTCTGAGGATGGAGGGACCGCCGAGACGGTCGACTCCTAACGGTCACCGATACTGAATACTCTGGTTGCTCCATTAGCCCCGTGCCACCGGCCGTGAGTCGGTGCAGGATCAAGGGCAAATCCGTATCTCCCAATTCTTATCTCACTGGTCAACGTAGCGGGATCTGCAGACCAAACTGCTGGGGGGCAGCTGCACACATGCCGCAGTAAGACTCTTCCTCACGTGCGAAGAACTCCTGGAGCTCTTTTTCGGTGCAGCCGGGATCCAGCGGCTGATAGCGTAAATAGGGTATCCACTCATCTGACAACTGGTACGTGGCATCCTGCAATTTAAGGTAGGCCAGTGGTCCGCACTTCCAGATCTTCTCCTCGAATAGTTGCGGGCAATACTTGGCCCGGCATTTCTCCCAGCTGCGCCGTGGCTGCCCGTCGGCAAAGGGCTTCATCTTGGAGCCAAATCCTTTATACCGGCGCGTCCATTGCTTAAATGATTCGGAATAGGTCACACAAATCCCGTACTGCCGAATCCACCTCATCAAGAGATCCAGATTCGATCTGAGCTTTTCCACGTATTCCGGCGCATCGTGATGGATCGAGATGTCGATACAGGCATTCGGGTCGTTCTTTAGCACTCGCGGAAGAGCCGGATGGCGATGCAGGAAAAAGCCGTTTGTGACCAGTCTCAACCTCACCTCCGGCCACTTCCGGCGAACCAGTATTAGAAATTCCGGGAGATGAGGGTGAATCGTTGGTTCGCCGCCCAGTAGGGAAATCGTCCGAGGGGCCAACCGGCGGTTCCAAAGGTTCATCCAGTGGTCTGCCTCGTCGAGAGACACCACTCCCTTGTGTCCATGGTTTGAATAGTGCGAACAACTATCACAAGATAGATTACAACCGTGAACGACGTGGATTTCGAGATTCGGGATGAGTTTCACGGGCGTACTTTAAAATGCGGATGTCCAGACCGCCAGCAAGGACTGCGAGTGGCCTGACAGGCTACCGAAGACCGCGCGAGTATCCGGTCTTGATGTGGCGCTCGTAAAAATTCCGGGCTGGCCACGAGGTGGCGGGATTTCTGCAAAAGCAAACATCTGGGAGTTCCCTGGCTCCTGTCTGTTGAGACCAACTTCCTGTCAACCAGGCCTGAGGCACAAAGGGTGGTCAGGACAGTGGGCGAGCCTGGCCCCAATTCCGGTCATTGCGGAGTATGGAGTGGTGTTTCCCGAAATACACTCTATTCTTCTGAATCTGTAGAACGTCCTCCTGGTCCAGAACTCCTTCGAGCTTAAGATGCCATTGATGCAGGTAAAAACTGTTCATGCCCATGGTTCTCGGTTTGAGGCCCATGTACCTGAAGCGACGAAACAAATCGTCATCTTCAAAGCCCCACACCTTGTAATATTCGTCGTAACCGCGTATCAGTTGGAATAAAGCCGTATATGTCATGCCTATACTCGGGTGGAAGTCCCGGCCGTAACGGGGATTGCATCGCTCCGCCCAATCGTGGAACTGGAGGTTCTCTCCTGTATCAGCCGCCCGCTCGAGCTTTTCGGCCGATTCCTCCGGGAGATCCCGCATCGCCGAGTAAACAACAGAAGCCGGTGATTCTGCGAGTAGATGAACAGCTTCGGCCAGATAATTGGGTGAAAAAACGATATCGACATCAGATGTTAAAAGGAATTTTGTTTCGGCCAGTTTAATGCCGATGTTTAAACAGTGTGATCGGCTCCATACCGGCGCGTCGTTGACTCGTAAATACCTGGCTCCATGGTATTCGCAAACCTCAATGACTTTCCGGCCGACGCGTGGGGTACTGCCATAGTCCACCACATTGATTTGTACCCTGTCGGCGGGATACGCCTGAGCGCGAATGCTTCTCAGCGCATTGGTCAGTCGATAATCGCAACGATTGCGCACCCCCAACACCACGGTGACATCATTCGGTCGAGAAATCTCATTTCGTAGGGTCGCCCGCATCAGCGAGGCACGCGCGATTCCCCGCAACGGTAACACGCGTCCTAAACACCGCGTCATTCGCGACTTGCCCAGGACTGCATGGACGTGCGAAAGAGAAGTCAGTACGCTATGCACCGAAGAAAAGTTGTTGACTCGGATATGGGATCGGTAGCATAGCGCGAATCACCAAAGTTGCGGCGAGCTACGTAGTCGGTGAAGAAAAATCTCCAGACGCGTCGTGGGCCAACTCAGGGATGACTTCACCGTCCACATTGGGTAGCGGAAGGTCCAGAAGCTTGCAGATACTAGGGTGCATATCCATTACCGATACCGGTTCTTTCCTGGCCCCGGCCCGGATTCCTGGTCCGGCACAAATGAACATACCTGTGGAAACATGCTCGCCAGTGCGCCCATATTTGTTGGTTCCCTCCACCAGGCCGATCTTTTCAGATGTCGCCCGGACCATTGCACCACGCCCCCCCGCGTGGACAAAGGTGCCTGTTGCCACAGTATCGTCCCATTCTACTAATAGGTCTGGCAAAGCGTCCTGGCGTTTTCCCCTGTAAAGCGCATCAGTTCGCTCGACATTCGCTACCAGCGGCTTGCCAGTCCGTTCATCAATGATTTCAGAAAGATCCTGGGCCAATTGCTCGCAAAACGCGTCGCTTTCCCGTCCCGGCTGCAGAACACCGTGCGGCTCACGACCTGCAAGGTTCAGCCTGATACCGCTGACTGCCGAACCATTGGGTACCGGAAAACACTGACTTCGGGTTACATCCGCCGGCAATCGAGAACCGAGACTGATGCCTGGAAATCCTGCCACCAGCCTGGTACGCAGCGGGCGGAGTGACTCACGGGCAACGCGTGGTAGCTTGCGCCACGTCGTTCTAAGCGTTCCTGCCACGCGGTGAGCTGCTGTTCGACCTTGAGGTGTACGATTAGACGGCCTGGCTGTCACGCCGAGACGGTACAGGATCTCCGGGAGCAGGAAGTCTGCTCCGCGAAACGCGCCCATGCCGTGTGCAGAAACCACGAGGATACGGGAGTTACCTGCGCGTTCCGCAATTGCCCCTACTGCACGGTCAATTGCCCGGTAAACACGTTCCAGCGGATCACCAACTACAGCGCGTACGTGGGGGTCGTGTGAGGGATGGGTCGCGTCATGAATATGCCAGCATTGGTGTCCCGCACAGTGCGCTTCCGTGAACACCTGAACGAAAAGGTTCCAAGTTTCCCGCTCGAGAAGTTTGAGCGTCAGTTCCAGCTTTTTGTCCACCGCGGCTTCCAATCCCGCCACAAACTGCTCGAAATCTCCGGCGTTTTTTCGGCGGCCATCACAAGTGCTCGGCAGGGGGTATGCCCCCACGCCCGACTGTATCTCGTCTACCAATGCCGCCGGTGACGCACGAAATCCGAAGACGGAGTCGTGTCCACCCCATTCTACGAGTTGCATGCCGTTGAGGTCCGGATCGAGTTGACTTAGCGGCACATCAAGAACCACGACGCGGCGCCCAGCATCCGAAGCCTGCTTCCAGAACGGAATGCCACCAATACCATTGGAGGATTCCAAGGGACGGAAGAAACGGTAGCTGGCCGACTCAATTTGTTCAATGCGGTAGAATCCGTGGTTGGCTGGGTTCAACCCGGTGTAAAAAGAAGGCCAGGTGCTACCAATATAGAACCCTTTTACACCGCTCACCCATCCCGATGTTCCCTGCTGCATTAATCTTTGGAACGCCGGCAACTTTCCCTCGGTGGTCCAGCGCCGTAACAAAACGGCGCTGGCCGCGTCGATTCCCAAGACGATGAGGTTGTTGCGCATGGCTAACATTCCGAAGTTCAATAAGTCTTCGCCAGTTTTCCCCGAAAAGCGAGTAAAGGCAACCCATGGTCGACCTCCGGAAAAGTCTCGAATGGCGAGTGCAACTGCCGAATATCCCAACTACGAGGTGGGTCTCGTTTGCGAGACGTGGCTTTCATCCAAAGCCTGTTGGGGATTTGATTATTGCGGTCGTTCCTGGTCAGTTCGCCGAAAAGCGGGCTGATTGAGCAATCCATCCCCATTTGACACGCTTGCATGGCCTGCCAGAGTACAAAGCTAGAGAAGCCGGATGTGTGTGTCGTCGGCGCAGGGCCCGCTGGAATGAGTGTTGCCCTTACCCTGGGTGCGGCCGGACGTCGTGTCGTTCTGCTCGAGAGTGGGAAATTCTATTCGTCTGGCCATGACCAGAAACTCAACGATGGTGATCACGAGGGAGAACCGTACGCTGGCCTGTGCCGAACCCGCCATCGTCAGGTCGGCGGAACAGCAAATATCTGGAATGTTCCCGTTCGCGGTAAGCCAGGAGCAAAGTATGTCCCACTGAGCCCCAGAGACGTGGTCGGTTGGCCAATAGGTTGGACCGAGCTGGAACCTTACTACATAGAGGCACAAGAACTGTGCGGCTTGGGGCCTTTTGAGTACGGAGCAGACTATTGGGCCACGCCATCGCGCCGTCCTTTCCATTTAGAGGGCACCGGCCTCACGAGCGGTGTGTATCAGTTCGGTTTGGCCGAACAGTTCACTACTGTTCTCATAAACAGACTCCGTCGCAACGAGGCCGTTACCCTCGTGTCCTCGGCCTCTGTCGTTGAACTGGCTCTCGACCATGGCAGACGCCGTGTGTACAAAGTCCGGGCTGTCGGCGCCAGAGGCAAAACTATCGCGGTGGAGGCACGAGTGGTTATCCTGGCTTGCGGTGCTGTCGAGAACACGCGTCTTTTGTTACTCGCCGGGCTTGGCAATTCGGGTGGATCCACTTGGCTTGGCCGCGGCTTCATGGAACACGCTCGCGATTTTTCCCTTGAGCTTGTTCCCGAGTCACCCGAGATTTTCGCCAGCTCGTCCTTTTACGATCTCCATGTTTCGCAATCCGGGTATCTGATTGGCGGTCGACTCGCGTTAACCGACGATGCAATAGAGAGTTACCAGCTCCCCAGTGCATCGATGACGCTCGTTCCCTCTGTCCGCTCCCGTGGGCCGCGGAAGCTCGTGAATCGCCTTTCGCGTTCGTTGCGTCGCTTCATTGGCGTGCCATCGCCGGATCGCTATGGCTGGTCGCGGATTCAATCACAAGCACAGGTTTTTGATGTCTTCGGGATTGTCCTGAACCTCGAGCAGCGATCGCACCCATTCAACCGCATCGAGCTGTGCGGCCGGCGAGATAGATTCGGAAATCGGCTTCCGCGGCTGGTGTTGCATTGGACAGACCAGGAACAGGCAGAACTGGAGCACCTGCGGCAGCTGGTTGGAGAGTGGTTTCAAGCTGCGAAGCTTGGCCAGTTGCGTACGCGTATCGGTCATCGCCCTAATTTAAGCGCCCATCATCATGCGGGCACTACGAGGATGGCTACGCACCCCCGAGACGGAGTCGTGAATCCCGATGGCCGCGTATTTGGATTGGAAAATCTCTATCTGGCAGGGGCTTCCGTTTTTCCAAGCGCGGGATCCGCCAACCCAACGCTCACCGTTGTCGCGCTAGCGCTCCGCCTCGCCCAACACATCCATTCATCGCTTGACTAAACCGCGACACGCGGCATGCTGCAAGTACCGGCCGAATAGTTTAGAGCAGGTAAAAACAGACATCGATCATCGACACCGCATGTTCTTCCGCCGGTTCACTTTTGCAATTCGTAGATCTTCACGTTGTCACCGCGGGGCTGAACGAAACTGTACCAGCGAATCTGGGTGTCCTTGACTTCTATCCCATCGTTGGCGATCACAAGGATTTTCCTGTCGGGTGACAGACATGCGTCATGTGGGAAGAACAAGTTCTCTTGAATCACCTGGGTTGGTTTTTCGGGGAAAGCATCGCCGTCGAGTTCATATAGCTCGACTTTGCCGTTTACGGCGTCGGCGACGGCACAAAGACCTTCGGCTATGTTGATGTTCTCCAGGCGACAATAGTCTGACTTCAGGATCGTTTGAACCGGTTCTTTTGAAAGCATACCGTTCTCGTCCACATCGAATATCGCTATCCCGTTCGCCAGGCGGTCTGTGCTGCCGCCTCTCGTCTTAAAGCCAGTGAATAGCTTTCTAGGTTCTGACAGTAAGACACGGATCAGATTCCGTGCGCCGTTTTTTTTCCTCAAAAGATTTCTTGCTTTTTGGTACTTATTAAAAAAACGGTATTTGACCCGCTTTTCCGTTATAAAGGTTACGAAAGCTTTCGTTCCGTCATCGTTAAAACATACCCCTTTGGGCTTTCCTGATGTCTTAAACCAGGATTCTTGACTGTCAATGGGGCCGGATATTTCTCCCGTTTCGTCATCGAAACGGTAAGAGGCCAGGGCGGGAAAAGCACCTCCGGCGTAAGTGACCAGCAGCCGCTGGCTTTTCAAGGCATGGCTGTGAGCAACTCTTAGATGCTCGATTGGCGTCGTGAAGACTTTTGCAGGTTCGCCTGAAGGATCATCAATACGGTAGATATTGAAAATGCTCGGCTTATTTGGGGAATTATGCTTGTTACTGACAATGATGTGCTTGTCCGTCACGGTCAGCCCATGGGGCCAGTCAAGCTGTGCTTCCGGGTTCTGGTATGTCCGCAACAATCTATATGTAGAGGAATCAAATACCCGAACCTGGTTATTGTCCCGGTAGGTAACAGCGAACATGGATCCGTTCGGATGAAAGGCTACATCCGGGAGATAGCTGTAGCTTTGATCATTCTTGATATCCGATATGAAACGAAACATTTGACCCGTTGAGAACTGGATTTCTACCGTCTGCCGATAGGACGGCAAATATCATCTGCTCGCCGGCCATTTCGAAAGGCGGCCTTCCGGCGCTGTCGGAATGTTGCCCCTGACAGTACGCCGCTTCCGCCGATTCGTATCCAGGCGGCTGTTCACGAGATTGACCGTGTCATCCACTATCTCCGACTGCATGTTGTTTTGTGCGGCCACGGTCTGTATCAAAAGGTCGACTCGCTCAATGTGGAGCGCCCCGTTGGCCAGGGCCCGCGCCGCAGACGACGGCTTAACCAGCGAAAGCGCTGCGTTGGCATACTTTTTAAATGATACCATGTCGCTCCTGTCTGCGCCCAGGGACAGACAAAGATCAACGATCCAGTCGTACACGGACTTCGAAGCCTCCAGATCGGAATATACGGCATCCTTGATGGATCGCATGCCGTCCTCCTGGATACAGCGGTAGTTCCCCGCCATCAGCATCGCCCACTTGGCCAGAGGCACGAATATCGAGTCGTAAACCCGGAGTTTGACGGGCAGCGTCGTCTCACCGTCGACGGTATCCAAACGAATTCCCTGGATATCTGCTTCCAGTTGCCGCAGCATGCCGGTATCGCTGTCGGAATCGAATCGCGCCGCCTTAAAGTTTGTGGCGAGTCCCACCTGGAGGACATTGAATGTCTCTTCCGGTGGACGGAAGGCCTGGGGATCCGGGCTGCAGTGCGTCATAAGCGCGGGGTCGAAGCTGTCCCAGATACCCGGATCCGTGTAGCTTCCCCTCAAAGCATCCGCATCGATGGATTTGATCCGTCTCAGGTAGGTCAGAGGCGGCATGTTCATGATCGACAGGCAGGGCTCTTTGGCGGCTGCCACCAGGTGCAGGAGGCCGGCGAGGTCGGCAGCTGCAAGCTGCGGTTCCTGCATCGCCAAAATCACAAAATCGTAGTCGGCGGGGTTAACAAGGTCTGGAGCATCGGCGGAAAGATCACCCGCCATGTCCTTCGAGTTGAGTTCGACGAGCCGCCCTGCGGGCCTAACCGGCAGGCGCAGCCGTACCCCATCAGCGTTGATCAGCTCAACCTCTGCCGGGCGGCCAACGAGCTTGACCCTGTGCCCGGCCATGGCGAGTTTCGCTCCGAGCAGCGAGCCGTAGGACGCGCCCAGGATCAGGATTTGGTAGGTCGTTGTCATGTCGTTGGGAGTAGTTGATGTGAAGATGTATCCTGGGAAAGGCGACGGCAATCCGGAAACAGAATATTACTTATTGATTTTACAGGCTACGGTGTCTAGCGCCGAAGGGACGGCTGAGGCTAGAGTGCTAGGAGCCTGTCGGATTTAGGCGATCGTAGCGAGGGGAAGCCATTTTGAGACAGATTTTTCGATCGTTTGAGGAGAATAGCCATAGCTATTTGACGA
>JBDLIZ010000201.1:0-8555 GCA_039714615.1 Pseudomonadota bacterium
TCCAGGAATGCACGTATCTCGTTGATCGTGAGCCGTAACTCCTGCGTGAAACCTTTGATGTTGACCAACGGCGCTCGAAGGTCGTGGGAAACGATGTACGCGAACCGCCTCAGCTCGTCGTTGGCGTCCTTCAGGCGCACCGTACGTTGTTCCACCAACGCCTCGAGGTGGCGGTGCCTCTGCTCCAGTTCGTCCTCAGCAAGCTTGCGATCCGTAATATCCCGTAGCACTCCGTTGAACAGGCGCTGCCCCCCGATGTTCATCTCCGTTACCGTGATGTCCATGGGGAATTGACTGCCGTCCTTGCGCTGCCCCGTTACCTCCTTACGGATATTGAAAACCGAGGTAGGGGCGGCGTCCTTGAAGGACCTAAGGTGCGTATCGTGCATCTTGCGAAAGGGGACGTGCGTCAACATATCAATGTTATGACCTACGACTTCGTCCGCCCCGTAGCCGAAGATTCGCTCCGCCGCGGGATTGAAGGCCTCGATACGGCCCTCGATGTCCAATGTAACCAGTCCATCGGCAACGGTCTCAAAGATGCTGCGCTGGCGGATCTCCCGATCCTTCGCCTTGGTCGCGGCCACCTTCAGGTCCTCATGCGAGCGCAGCAGGTTACCGCGCATGGTCTCGAAGGCAGAGGCCAGCTTTCCCACCTCGTCACGGTGTTGGGGCGGCAGGTTCACATTAAAATCTCCGTTGGCCAGACGGGAGGCTGCCCGTTCTAGGTGCAACAGGGGCTGGCGGACCCACAGGTTCTGCCACAGCAGGCTGAACAAGAAGATAACTCCGAAGAGGATGATCAGGAACTGTTCCAGATGCCATACCCCCGCCGCCGCCTGTTTAAGATGTTCGGTGGGATTGGCCACAAGATGGATCCGCGCGAGCATGGTTCCGCCCAGGGTGACCTCGTGGACATGGGTGATGATGTTGCCGGAATTCCCGGACAGCGGCTGCGGATCCGCCAGGGGATAGAGGCGGGTTCCATCCGCTGCCTCGACAATCAGCTGTTTCCAGTGCGTGCTGCGTATCCGCAGTTGCTGGTCCATAGTGCCATAGAGGGCGGCATAATCACTGGCCAGCAGATGACGCACTACGTCGGGTTCCAGCGCCGAAAGTATCTCATGCAGATTCTGGATGAATGCTTGGCGTTCGCGCTCCAGCCAGTCCGGAGCCCAGTAGAAATGCAAGACTCCGGCGAATACGCCAAAGGCCAACAGCATAGGAAACATCAACTTGGCGCGAATGCCCATGCTCAATTCGATTTCAGGTAAAATCGCTGCAGGCCCAAATCCCGTAAAGGAAGGTAGTCATCAATAGAGGTCAGGCCCAATTGTTTGATGGGTACCCGCAACAGTAGTTTCCTGCCTTCCTCGTCCACACCTATCTTCAGCATGGCGTTGCGCACCCGCTCACGGACTATTGCCGGCACGCGCGGATGCGCCGCCAGGGGATGGGGGGGGACAGGGGTGGTCTTATGGATGACCCGCAGGGCATTGCGCACTTCCGGCCGCTGGCGGGCAAGGGTCTTTTGCACACCGCCACCCGCCGCCGCCTGACGCAACACCACGTTCAGGTAGACAGAGTCATGGGTCTTGACGTAGCGGGGTTTGACCTGCACACCGAAGTAGTCCTTCAGTTCCTGGCGAATCTGCAAGGACGCGCCCAAGGCATTGGGGGCGGGAAAGGCCACTACCTTTCCCTGTAACTCCTTTATGTCTTTAATATCTTTCACATTGCTGTCTTTGCGCACCGCCAGGATGCCGTAGAGGGTACGTCCCCGGTCCCGGACTAGAGGCAGATACCCCTCGGTGTCATGGGCCAGCATAAGATGGTACGGGTTCATATAGGCGAAATCGAAGGCGCCGGCCATGAACTCGTTCTCAAAGGCGGGAATAGTGGGCGAACCCACGAGTTCGAAACGATATCCGGTGTGCCGCTGCAACTCATCAAGGATCGGACGCCAGATCTGGTGTAGGCGGCGGGCCTCGAACTGGGGCACAACACCCACTTTGTAGATGGTATTTTTCGGTGATTCCGCCTGCCCTCCCGGCGGTACCGCTATCCCCAGGATCAACAGCAACAAACCACACCCGGCCATTCTGCCTCTTCCCATGGTCAACTTCGCTTTGGTCTCATTGAAAACCCTTCTGCAACGATTCAGTTCACCAGAGATCAATGCTCTTCAGTGACCACAAATACCCAATCGTGATCACAGCGCGGAATAACGCTGAAATGAAAAGTTACACCCCTATAGATCTTCAGCTATTAAATATCTCCATATGTGATAAAAGTCTCCTCTGAGAGCTTGTGAATAAATCGGTCTCAGGCGGGCTTACTGCAAAATAACGGTTCAGTTCAAAGGGATGATGTGAGCACCAATAAACTCGATTCCGTAGTTTTTAGGCCTTGACAGGTGCATTAAAGGGCTAAAAACTACGGAATCGAGTTTAAGAAAAATAAACGTATTTTTTGCTGCTGCTTTGTATTTGGCAATATCAGATGGATTTGAGACAGAAACCCATTCCTCATTTTCATAGGACTGCAAGATTTCTTGCTCTTCTTGACTAAGTTTATTACTCATCACTCACCTCAAGATATTTTCTGGTAGCTTTGCGGCCCTTATTCGTTAGCCTCCTATCGTCAGGGTTCGCTGTGCTACCCAGTTACGGTCTTGCTAGTCTTCCGGCTTTGACGCAGCAAGGACCCCAACTAATGACTGCGTCAGGGCGCGCTTCTCAGCAAGTTCGGCAACCTTATCGTGCCCATACTTGGCGGCCAATGCAAATGGCGCTGCGCCACCAAGGAGGGGAGCAAGAGATGGCATCAAAGCCGCCCCTGCCGCAGCAACAGTAATGAGGGCAGTCTGGCCGTGAACGCGATTGTACTTCTCCTGGATAGAACGCAATTCCTTCTCATGCTCCGCGATCGCATCTTCAAGATCATGACACACTTCTGCAGCTACCCGGTCCACGTCGTCCAGGACACTTTCGTGTAACTTGCCGACCGAGGAGGCAAGCCGCTTGCGAAAAACAACATTCTCGTTGTCAAGGCGTAGCTTCGCAAGAGTCTCGGCGGGGATACCCCCCAACCATCGAAGCCTGCGGGAACTCAGGGCATCAACTAATGCGCTGGTTCTTGGATCCAGGACTTCAAGTTTCTCTAGGCGAGCGCTACTCGTGTGACTCACCAGCCTGAAGTAGTGCGCGTGCTGCTTCAAGCACATGAGCGGATGCCCGCCGAGTTCCTGGGCATTCTCAAGCAGATGATAGATCGGCGCTATGCGTTCCGAAATCCCTGTGAGTACCCGGCGATGAATGGGAAGGCGACCGAATGCATTAACCCAATCACCCGAACGCCACGTCGCCATTTCCTTTTCGTACCGCGAAAGCGCTTCGCCCAGCGGTTCGTTGACGGAACCTCCTGGTGCGACAAATAGGCGGTTCCGGTCCACGGTTTCGCAGAAGCGCTCAGAGTTGCGGCCCGCAAAGTCAAATACTTCTTCAAGACCTGCAAAGGCCTCTCCAAGCGAGTTGGACAGGACATCGGTGAGGAGTTGCGAGATGCCCTCTTGCGTCTGAGCATCGTGGTCCTCCAACAACTTCTCCCAGCTTGGGAAAACGACCACCGGCGGGTAGGGTAAGTCAGCGTCCACCAGAGGCTTCAGCTGGAGCAACGCGTGAACTGCCTGCAGGAGCAGGACGTGACGAAATCTCTCCTCCGTCCGGTCTTTCTCCAGCCAGGGCATGACGGGATCGGGGATGAGCACTGTGTCGCTGTAGAGCACTGCTGTCGACACTGAATTCAGCTGGCTTCGATGGAATCGACTGCTACCACCAAACACCAAATTCATTCCGCCGAGCTGAGCGGCATCCTTGAACGCATCTCTTCCACGACGCGCATGAAAGGTTCTGACCTCAGTGTCTAACCAGCGAAATGCGGCCTTTGCTCTCGGTCCAATTTCGCTGGCACTCGCTCGGATCACATCGCCGAAGGTCTCGATGGTAGCGAATTTAGCTGCGGATTTCCCCGTCGCCTGCAAGAAGAACTCCTCAAGGTGAGCGAAGAGCTCGCGACCATACTCGACAGTGCTCTTGATAGGGTCTGTCATCTTTTCGTCTCGGCGATCAATTGCGCGATGAGGCTATTGACACACATCAACAGCCACAAAAAGCAGAGTGAGGCACGAACGGCGTTTTTTGCGGTCCGTGTGCATGCGATTGTGTACGTCCGGTATGGACATGCATTTATGGGGTGAAAGTCCCCTGTAGGAGGATCACCGCCATATAAAGCAATAAGTTACATTATGTGAACTACTAGCGAATGGCAAGGGCTAATCCATGAGGAGCGGTCTGGAGGACGCCAGGAGCAAAGCTGTGAGCCGACGAACAGAAATACCTGAATTCAAGTAATAAGTGCCATAATCTATTAAGTTTTTGATATCCACACCGGTGAGTTCTTCAAAAGCCTCATAAGGTGTTTTGAATCCCAGGCATTTCCTGGGTCTGCTGTTGAGTTTGTCAACAGCCTCAAGAACTATGTTTCATGGTGACATCCATCCGCTTGAAACGGCTTACCCGTCGTCAGGCAATCAAGCGGCCGTCAACCGTGCGTACAGCAGTGGCAACTTGGCGGGCAGCTCACCGGCATTTCTAACCAGCACGTAAGATGAACTACCGAACAGGTGTGGCAGATAATCACCCGCCTTTTCGTCGATCGTGACACAGAACGGACGCAGTCCATGCTCAAGCGCTTCCTGCACTGCCCGGCGGGTATCCTCTATGCCATAGCGCCCTTCGTATTTATCGATGTCGTTCGGCTTGCCGTCGGTCAGTACCAGCAGCAGTTTCTGGTTCGAGATTTCCTTTTCCAGCAGGGCGGTAGCGTGCCGGATGGCTGCACCCATACGCGTGTAATAGCCCGGTCGTATAGCCTGTATGCGTCCTCTCACCGCGTCGTTGCAGGGCTCATCGAATGTTTTCAGGGTATGGAAACGCACATGGTTACGTCGACGGGATGAAAAGCCGTATATGGAAAAACGGTCACCGGTCGCCTGCAACGCTTCCGAGAACAGAAACAGGCTATCGCGCACCACATCAATAATGCGCTGCTCGTTATTGACGTAGGCATCGGTCGATAACGACAGATCCGCAAGCAACAGACACGACAGATCGCGCTCGGCATTGCGAAAGCTGCGATACAGCTTGGCGTCGGTCGGACGGATACCACGCCGGCGGTCGGTGCTGTAATCGATCAGCGCATTAAGATCCAGCTCGCTGCCCTCGGCCTGCCCGCTCAACCAGTGCCGGCGTGGCTTGAACGCCTCGAACAGGCGGCGCAGGCGGCGCGCCTTGACCTGCAGGTGCGCAGGAACCCCGCTCGGTGCGGCATCGCGTGCCTGCATGCGCTGCAGGCGGCAATGATCGGGCTGCAACAGCTGCTGCCGGTAATCCCATTCAGGCAAGGGTATTCCCTCGCCCAGGTAGAGATCGTCGTTGTCCTCCGGCGGCAGATCGAGATCAAAACGCAGGCGGGCTGCGACACGCTTGCGGTCGCTTGCCACGCTGACTACATCCATATCTTCCAGCGCCGAGCGCGCATCCTGGTCTTCATTTTCTTCGGTGGTCCGGTCGACGGCGACATACTCGGCCCGCGTGAACAGACTCTCCAAGCGAAACGCCAGCAGGCCATTGCAGCCGTCCGGTGCCTCCACGCGTTTACCGTGGCGACGCTTGTCGGTATCGATCTTCTGACTGTGTTGGTCGCCACCTTCATCATCCGCGTCGTCATCATTGCCGACCGCCTGGGCCTGCTGCTGGACCGGTGGTTCCGGGTGCAGCCAGAGTGGCACCGGTTGCGCAGCGACACCGGCGGTGAGCAGCGGTCCGCTCACCGACGCCGGATCGAGCAACGCCTGGCGAATCATCTCTTCCTGCGTGGCTTCGTCGGTCCTGAGTGTGTGTATGTCCGGGCGTTGTTGCAGGTGCCGTTCGACCAGGGTGTGGTAACGGCGTGCCAGACCAGGGTGTGCATTCAACAAATCAAGCGACGCGGCCGCGTTCTGCTGCAGCCAGTCACCGGTGTGGTGTCCATCCCGGGTCGCTAGTGCCGCGAGCCACAGGTACAGCTGACGATTGAGATCACGCTCGGCGTACCAGGCGATGCTTGCCGGCAAGCGCAAGGTATCGTTGTCACGCCACGCCAGGGCCACCTGTTTGTTGGTGCCGGCGATACGGCTGAGCAGATTGCGGCGAGCGATGGATGCGGTTTCATTGGCGACCTCGATACGCAGCCCGCCATCACCCCCGAGGGCGCGGAACAATATCGCAGCGGGACGCCGGATTTCATCAAGCCTGACCGCCGCCTCCGGGTACTCGCGCCGGGCCGCACGGGTGATAATCTTGTGCCACAGCTGACCAACCCACTCTTCCATCAGCTACCTGGCGCTGTTACTGCCAGTGTTTTTCCCGCTTCGGCATCCACCTTAGTCTCCGAAATCGGCCTGCACAACTTCCATCAGTGCGTCTACAGTGGGCTCGTCGTCGGTGAGCGGTTCGATCAGCGCAGCGCGGCAGGCCTCGACGGCATCAAACCCGTCGCGCATCAACTGTGCGGTGTAAATCAGCAAACGCGTTGATGCCGATTCTTCCAGGTCGTGATCCTTCAGGGCACGCAAGCTGTGCGCCAGCCTGACCAGGCGTCCGGCCAGTGCCTCATCGACCCCGGTCTCACGAACGATAATTGCCCGTTCGGTCTGCGCGTCGGGAAAACCGAAACGCATTGATACGAAGCGCTGCCGGGTCGATGGTTTCATGCCCTTGAGCATGTTCTGATAGCCGGGGTTGTAGGACACCACCAGCATGAACTCCGGCGGTGCGTGCAGCGTTTCACCGGTGCGTTCGATAGGCAGGATACGGCGGTTGTCGGACAGTGGATGCAATACCACCGTGGTGTCCTTGCGCGCCTCGACCACTTCGTCGAGATAACAGATGGCGCCTTCGCGTACCGCCCGGGTCAGTGGACCGTCGTTCCAGTAGGTGGTGCCGTCACCGATCAGGTGCCGCCCTACCAGGTCGGCGGCCGTCAGGTCGTCGTGACAGGACACCGTATAGAGGGGCCGCCCCAGGCGCGCCGCCATGTGCTCGATAAACCGCGTCTTGCCGCAACCGGTCGGACCCTTGAGCAGCATCGGCAGCTGGTTGCGGTGCGCGTATTCAAACAACTCTACCTCACCTCCCTGTGGCTGGTAGAAAGGGATGTCCGCGCCGAACACCGGTAACTGCTGCACTTTATTGCCCATATCAGGTTTCTCCCATACGTAAAGGCCACGCCGATCAGCACCAGCAACGTAGGTCGGGTTAGGCGCGTCGGCGCCGTAACCCGACAAACCAAAGACTGGCGACCGCTTCCATCAGCTGGTATCGGCCACGGCGCTGGTAGCCATCTCACGTTCGCCGCCCTTGATGAAGAAGGAGATGACATACAGGAGCAGGCCAATCAGGAACACCACCCCGGCAATTTCACGCATCCAGTAGAAGATCTCGATCTTTTCCTGGACCATCATGAAGGGCTCGGGGTTCTCGGTATAGCGCTGCATCCACACCTGCAATACACCGGCGCCGGTCAGGAACAGGGTGATAAACACCATCCCGACCGTCATCAGCCAGAACGACCACATTTCCACCACCTGGGCACGCGGGTCGGCCGCTTGCTGGCCACGCATAATCGGCATGGCGTAGGAGATGATGGTCAGTACGATCATCACGTAGGCGCCGTAGAATGCCATGTGGGCATGCGCCGCGGTGATCTGTGTGCCGTGGGTGTAGTAGTTCACCGGGGCCAGCGTATGCAGGAAACCCCACACACCGGCACCCAGGAAGGCCATCACCGCCGTACCCAGTGCCCACAGCACCGCCACCTTATTGGGGTGCTCACGGCGCCGGCGGTTGACCATGTTGAAGGCAAACACCGTCATCATGAAGAACGGGATGGGCTCCATGGCAGAGAATATTGAACCCCACCACTGCCAGTATCCCGGGGTGCCGATCCAGAAGAAATGGTGACCGGTACCGATAAGGCCACTGATCAGGGCCATGGCGATAATGACGTACATCCATTTCTCGATAACCTCGCGGTCTACACCGGTCACCTTGATCAACACAAAGGCCAGTATCGAAGCCATAATCAGTTCCCAGACACCTTCCACCCACAGGTGTATGACCCACCACCAGAAGTACTTATCGAGGACCAGGTTGTCCGGCACGTAGAAGGCGAACAGGAAGAACACTGCGAGACCGACCAGACCGGTGAGCAGCACTAGGTTCACCACCGTCTTGCGGCCGGCGAGTATGGTCATGCCGATGTTGTACAGGAAGCCTAGGGCAACCACCACGATACCGATCTTGGTAATCATCGGCTGTTCGAGGAACTCGCGTCCCATGGTCGGCAGCAGGTCATTCATGGTCAGTTCGGCGAGCTGCGCATACGGCACCAGCAGATAACCGAGTATGGTCAGCACGCCGGCGGCCAGGAACACCCAGAAAAGAACCCGGGCG
>JBDLIZ010000202.1:0-8521 GCA_039714615.1 Pseudomonadota bacterium
CGGCTATTCGCCTCAAAGGATCGAAAAATCTGTCTCAAACCGTCTTTCCCTCGCTACGATCACCTAAGTCCGACAGGTTCCCAGTCCTCAATGCAGTCTTCGATTAAGAGCAACAAAGGCTATATCCTCAGCGCCTCGTTATGCTGGATCGCTATCCCGCTGTCTCTTGGGGCTCTGGACGGGTTATCCACCCCATCACAATCTATGATCTGGTGGCCTGATATGGCGGCTCTCGACTGGATGGATAGTCACCGCAATGCCCTGCTTGATCGTTTTTTTCTTGCCGCTACTTGGGCGGGCTCATTGATTGTGCTTTTGCCCTTGTCCATGGTATTGACGGCTGTATTGCTCCTGAAGGGAGAGACCTTCGATGCTTGGTTACTTGCTCTGGGGTTGGGAGGTGCTATTTTCCTGATTCAGTCTGCAAAGCAGATCTTTTCCCGGCCGCGTCCCGCGTTGTTCGAGCCCGTGGTCACGATGTCCGAGAGTTCCTCCTTCCCGAGTGGTCACACGGCACAGATTGCGGTGTTCAGTCTATGTCTGGCATTCATTGCTTATCGCTCCTTTTCCCCGAGACTATTCAGATGGAGTATGGGTATGGGTATCCTGTTGACCAGCAATGTCGGTATTTCGAGAATCTATCTCCAGGTGCACTATCCCTCCGATGTGCTTGCCGCATGCCTGCTTTCCATGTTGTGGGTGATGGGTCTTCGATTTTTTCTGAAGGGGTTAACCGGCCCTCGGTTGTAAACTTGTGCGCCATATTGTGCTCAATTCGATTAGAGCTGGGATGGTGCGCAAAGTGCTCGGCTAGGGGATGGGAGGGATGGGAGTGACAGCTGTATTTATAGTCCACCCTCTCATCTCCTGAGCTGCTCAGAAAACGTACTGAGCTTGAACAAAGAGCTCATCCTCGTCCTTTCCGTCCTGGCCGTCCTTATTGTCGCTGATTCGATAGGTGGCCTGCAGCTTGATATCATGCTTATGGAGGAACCAGTTGGCGCCGAATGAAATACGTGTCCACTCCTCGTCGTAGTTGTCTGCGTCCTGCCACTGGTATCCAGCAACGATCTCCAGTCGGCTCGGAAGAACCATGTATCCCCCTTCCACCGCCCAGTTCTCGAGGTCAGTCCCGCTGTTCTTGTACAGACCGCTAGTGATGCCAGGCTGGACCAGCTCTGAGTCAAATAGGTTATATTGTGCGTCGATGGACAAACCGGCGGCGCGAAAGGCGGCGCTGATTTCGTATCCCGTGACCTTATCTACATCCGCCTTTTTTGCCGGATCATTGCCTGCATCGTCCACCCCGGATACGTCGTCGTCATTGCTCCACTGAAAGGCGGCCAAGCCGATGGTCGCCTTCATCTCCCGTTTAAAGTCGCCTTGGGAGAATTTCAGCTTACCGAAGGGATGAAAGTCTATCCGGCCTCCGTAGATCCAGCCTTCATTGAAGTCGCTATTCTTGTTGATAGGGGAATCGAAATCCAGTTTCTTGTTGTCTGGATCGATCGAGGCGCTGGCTATAGAGGCGCCGAACGTTAAGTTTTTGGACTCATTGTGGCCGGTCACATGGATACCCACACTACGGTCCGGTGTGCCGTAGTTATGGTCGCCGACAAAGGTGCGTTCTACCAACTGCTGTTTTTTGGATGAGGTTAGAAACTCACGCGAGAATGGGATCTTGGCGTTTCCCACCGTCAATTTTAGGCCGCTAAAACCCATGTACTGTAGGTACGCATCTTTAACGGCGATTTCGTTGCTATCCCCGGCCTTTCCCATATCCCATTGGATTTTTCCCTTCCAGTCCTTGTACAAACTGCCCTCGATGTAGGGCCGTAGCCGACGAAAAAATAGCTCGTCCGTCTTTTCGCCCCCATCGGGGTCTTCATAGTGGTACTGTAACTGGATCCGACCACCGATCTTTAGGTACTTCTCTCCCTCTTCATAGACCGTCATACCCGCTTGCGCCGGTTCAGCCAAGATCCCAACGGTGGGCAGGAGAGCGGTTAGTGTAACTATGCCCCAGTGATTTAGTTTCATAGATTGCTCCAGTATATTTTTGTATGCGAAGATGCGCACGATTTTAAAAGATAGTGTATTTACAACAAGATGCGAAGACGCGACAAAGTATAAGATATGAGTGTTGCAGAGGTGCGTCTAAACGATGACAGATGTATGGTGATCCCCGACAAGATGAGCTTGGAAAAGATCTACCATCTCAAGGCCATGGGTGTCGAAGTGGTGATTACCCGTTCCGACGTGGGCAAGGGGCATCCTGAATATTATCAGGACCGGTTCCAGGACCCTGTTAGCGCCGCCATGGTCACTCGCCTCGAGGTCATGGAACCGGATGCCGGTTCCCCGAGTCTATCCAGGTGGGTCATGGGTATGGGTATCCTGTTGACCAGCAATGTCGGTATTCCGAGAATCTATCTCCAGGTGCACTATCCCTCCGATGTGCTTGCCGCATGCCTGCTTTCCGTATTGTGGGTGATGGGGCTACACATTTTTCTTAAGGGGTTAATAGGATCTAGGTTGTAATCGAATACACTTCCGGCTGGTTGATCCCGACCTCAAAACACTGACCGTGTTCTGATCCCTGCCACTTCCAATAAGCTTATTACGAGCATAAAAAAATCAGGATAGTCGGTTACGCATTTTGCCTTTGATAAAGGCGCGAATATTCCTCGCGATCTCTTCGATCAGCCGCTGGCGCGATTCCCGGCTTGCCCAGGCGATGTGGGGGGTGACGATTAGGTTGGGCAAATCATGGTCGAGCAGGGGGTTGTCATTCTCTGGCGGTTCAGTACTGAGGACATCTATACCCGCGCCTCCGATGACCCCATGTTTCAGTGCCAAGGCCAGTGCCGATTCATCAACGATACCCCCGCGGGCGGTGTTGATCAGCAAGGCGTTGGGTCTCATGAGGCTGAGTTCACGCTCGCCTATCAGATTACGTGTGTGGTCGGTCAGAGGACAGTGCAGACTCAATACGTCGACTTGACTGAGTGATTTGCCAAAGGGCACTCTGCCGGGTTTTTCGGGACCACCGGGTCTCTGTGACACCAAGACATGCATACCGAATGCCTTTGCCACGCGTGCTACAGCGCGGCCCAATTCCCCATAGCCTACGATGCCGAGCGTTTTCTCTTCAAGTTCCTGTACCGGATAATCAAGCAGGCAGAACTGTTCGCTTTGCTGCCAACGATGGGCCGTGATCAGGCGCTGATAGTCAGGCAGGTGGGTAGATAGAGCCAGCATTAGGGTGAAGACATGCTGGACCACTGAGGGTGTCGCGTAGCGTGTGACGTTGGTGACCGCGATTCCGAGTTCCCGGGCCGCCTCCAGTTCGATATTATTGGTTCCGGTGGCAGCGATACAGACCAGGCGAAGCGAGCTTGCCCCTTCGAGCAAGGCGCGATCCAGTACGACTTTGTTGCTGACGATCACCTGTGCATCTCGGATCCGCTCGGCGGTGTCGGCAGGTCGGGTTGTCCTGTGCAGGGACCAGTCAACGTTCAAGCTCGTCAGCGCCGACAGGTCCAGGTCCCCACGGTCTATGCTGGCAAGGTCGAGAAATACCCCCGCGATGAAATCGGTACTTGCGATCACTTAAAAAGTCATTCGTGATGGGTAGATAACTTTCCCTTCAGACGCCGTCGCTTTTGCTGTCTAGTGAATTTTAAAAGAATTTTAGCCATCGGGGTTGCCTGCAGACTCAGGGAATGCTGAAGAATCATCTCCGCCAAATGATAGTCTCTCTCAAGGAGTCTATGCACCGCGACCTGTTCCAATGTGCGGACATGGGTTTCTATCTGCAGTAAACGAGATAGCTCCATTGCGCAGCGTGGGCAAATCTCACCGTTCCTGTAGCGAGCACGGCAGTTAGGGCAGCGTTGCATGGATTTACCCTAGGTCTCGAGATAAAAGATCACATCGCTCAGCTGATCTATGGCCTCCTCCAGTGTTTCGTCGTCATCTGTCTGTAGGGCGTCGTTGATGGTCTCGATCAGATCCACCATGTCCTCCCGGTCGTCGTCACTAGCCTTTTCCATCAGCCGCTGAGCCTTTTCGATGAGCGCTTGGGCCCGGGTATTCTCTCGCCGCTTGTCATCCTGGGTATCCGGCTCGCCAAACAGATCTTGCACCCGGTCCATGGCCTGCGCCATTTCTTCGTTCTCGAAACGCGAGATGGCGTTATCGATGCGGATACTGTTTTCGAGACCGGTGTTTTTTTCCTGGGAGGTGACATGCAAAATACCGTTCAGATCCAGGCTGAAGGTGCTCAGGAGTGGGTTCCCATGGGGGACGTCCGAGAGTCCTTCGATCATGAAACGGCCGATCTTGGTATTGTTGAGGGCGTCACTATCCTCGCCCTGATAAACGTTGACTTCTACCTTCTCCTGACCGTCGAAAGCGGTATAGAAGACCTCACTCTTGGTTACTGGAATGGGGGTGTTTTTCCGGATCAGGGGGACAAAGGTATAGGGGTAGAGTTCCCCTTTGTATTCGGCCAGGGCGCTGGTGCCGAAGGTGTAGGGGGTGATGTCCACCAGGACGTTGCCTACCTTCTCCCCGGCAATCATCGCGGCCTGGATGGCCGCGCCCGAGGCGACACACAGATCGGGGTCGATCTCGCTGCGTGGCTGCAGCCGCAATTCCTCTTCCAGGCGTCGGGCGATGACCGGCGTGCGCGTTGAGCCTCCGACCAGCAATATTTCGTTCAGATCACTGACCGTCATGCGTGCCCCTTGCAGGGCGGTGTGGATCGCTCGCAAGGTCTCGTCGACGTAATCTGCAATCATCTCTTCGTAGTCGTGGCGCGCAAGTTCCAGTGACAGATGCACGGGAACGCCGTCTTTCTCCAGTAGATATTCCTCCTCGATCTGGACATAGGGTCGATCGGAAAGTGTGATCTTGGCCGCTTCCGCGGCCTGAGTGACGCGGGCCATGGTTTGCGGCGAGCTTGTCGGGTCGAGCTGATGGATTTCTTTAATGTGAGTCTGGATGTGCTCGATGATCTTCTGATCGAAGTCGTCACCGCCGAGTTTATTGTTCCCATGGCTGGCCAGGACCTCGACCACGTCTCTTTCCATGCGCACCACGGAGACATCGAAGGTGCCTCCGCCCAGGTCATACACCAAGGCGATTTTCGGTTCTGGATGCTCGCTGTCAAAGGCCAGTGAGGCCGCGGTGGGTTCATTGATGATCCGTACGACCTCAAGACCGGCGATGGTGCCGGCCTCGCGGGTGGCCTGTCGCTGGGCATCGGAGAAATAAGCCGGAACCGTGATCACCGCTTTATGTATCTCCCCGCCTAGATGTTGTTCGGCGATTGTTTTAAGGTGCCTGAGAATAATGGCGGAGATCTCCTGGGGGGTATATTGCTGGTCGCCGAGCGTGATATGGCTGTCCTCGCCCATCAGGCGCTTGACCGAACGAATGGTGCGCTGCGGATACAATGCATACTGATTCCGGGCGGGTTCGCCCACCAGCAGGGTGCCGTCTTCCGAGAAACCGACCACCGAAGGCAGCAGTTTGTTACCGGTCTGGATCTCCAACACCTGGGCCTGACCTTCCCGCACTACGGCAACCTCTGAGTTGGTGGTGCCTAGATCGATACCGATGATAGTCTCTGTCATGTCTATATTATCCTTCAATCTTGTTTACAATGACCTCGGCGATCCTCAAGATGTCCTCGCCCCGCCGATAGCCTTTGGATATTTCCTCGATCACCTGGCCGTTTTCGTATTGCGGCCGATGCTTGACGGAATGCACCCGCATGCACTGGGGATCTAGAGTCGATCCTATGGCCTCAATGGGTTGGACCTGATGCTGGCTCAGCAGACTGTCCAGTCGGCGCAGGGTGATCTCCTGGCCCTCGCTCAGGCTGTTCAAAAACCGCGCATTGCGCCGGTTTGCACGGACCAGCAGGCCGGGCCGGTATCGGCTGGCGCCGCGCAGGCCGGCCTCGATCCGGTCGCGCAGCTCGATGATGCCTAGTAACAGATCCCGCTGCGCCTGGATGTGGGTCTGTTGTAGGTCCCGTTGGCAGCGTTCCAATTCCGATTCCAAGTGACGCTTGTGGCCTTGCAGTTCGTCTAGCAGCTCTCGGAACAGTTCCAGGCTGGTCTTTACCTGGCGTGATTCCAGGCGCAGCTCGGTTTTCAGTGCGGCCAGTTCGGAAAACAAGCTGTAAAGATCGGGAGTTTCCATCTCGGCGTCGTCATCCTGTGGTTCTTCCACCGCCTCGAGGTAGTCACGAAACCTTTGCACTAACTGTTCTTTGGGACCCATACTCATCTCTGGAAGCTATTATTTGTTCTTGGCAGCGATGTAGCTTCCCCTTTCCAGCATTTTCTGAAAGGTCTTCAGATTGGGTCTCATAGTCTCATCCGGCTCAGGCATTCCCTGTCGCAGCAAGTCTTCCGTGCTAGGTAGATCGGTATTGAACAGTTCGTATTGCAGACGCAATTTCTCGGTACGCAGGGTCTCGTAGGCTTGGCGTACGGCCTGAAAGCGCTGTGCATCATGTTCTGGAGGACAGTCGTGTACAGCCTGCAGGTAGGCCTTGTGGATGGTCTCATCGGTGGTTTCCCGCGAGACCTTGAGAATCAGGTAGGGATCACGCATGCTCATTTAGAAAAGATCCAGTTGGTTGTTATCGTCGTCTTTTGCTCCGGCGCCGGTCTTGGTTGTGGATTTACGGGGTTTTCCGCGGGGTCTTTTCCGAGGTTTCTTGAACGGATTGGGGAAGGGACTGCGGGTCTCTTCCAAGGGGTCTTCTCCGTTGGCAATACGTTCGAAGAGCTCGCTGAGTTGCTTATCACCGACAGTCTCGCGAATCGCATCGAAATCGGGCAGGTTCAAAGACTCCAGGGCATCCAGAAATCCCTCGGCTCCCAGTTCATTGATGAGTTCCCTAATAAGTTCGTCCTCTATATTATCGCCTGGGCCAGGTCCGGGAAATGGTGCGCCGCCGAAGCTAAACGAGATTTTCAAAAGTTCATCGATGCGGTGGGCGGTGCGCATATCACCCGTTTCATGCGCCTGTTCCAAGGCCTGTTCCAGGTCTCGATAATCCTTATTTCGCAAATGGTGCTGGGCGTCCAGCCGGTGATAGACGAACAACGGAGATTTAGGCCAGTGTTTCAGCGCCGCTTTGGCGTACTGCTGACGCAGCAGTGGTTGTTCGAAACGTTTGAAGACTTCACAAATCAGACCCATGTCTTGCTGCTGATAAGAAACCCGTGCCGACTTTTTGAGCGGTTTGTGCAGCTGACGCAGGGTATTGCAGGCTCCCTTTTCATCGTCCTTGGGTAGCTCACGTAGGGTGTGCGTCAGTTCCATGACCTGCTCGGGATCAGCCTTGAACCAGGGAAACTTGAGCAACTTTAGAATCGGTTCGGGACGGCGTTGCAGGCGATCGGCCTCCATCAACAACAAAAAACGGCCTGTCAGAGAATGCTTCAGTTGCTCCATGGTTTCCTGCAGCCGCTTTATCCCAGCGGGCTTGTCATGGTTCAGTTCCATGATGCCCTGGATGAGTTCAATCTGGTTCTTGGCCGCCTGCGATTCATCCCATTGCACCGCCTGCTCGAGTTCCTTTAGCGCCAGAGTAGGTTTAGCTTGTCTGACCTGCTTTCGGGCATGGGCCAGATGAGCATCGAACAGGATTTTGCGCACCTTCGGGTTGATGGGGTCGATCGCGAGAATGCGGCGGGCAAAAGTGGCTGCCTTTTTATAGGCGTTACTGGCGATCGAGGTCTCGACGATGGCCAACAGGACCTCGGTGTCCTGGGGATAGCGTGCCAGGGCCTGATCCTGGATGCGGCGTGCCTCCTTGAAACGTCGGTCTTCCCGATAGAGACGAATCAGATGCAGATAGGTAGGCGGATCGTCGGGATCGAACTGCAGGCTTTCCTCCAGAACTTCCTTTAGTTCCTCCTGTTCAGAATGGCTTTTTTCCAGTATTTCAGCGATTCTCCTCAGCAGCAGTGCGGTGCGCAGTTTGTTCTGTCTATCTTCGCTGTCAAATGTTTGTCGAAAGTGGTGTAGGGTCTCCTCCCAAGCGTCGTAGTCTTCGTGAGGGGAGTGTAGTTCATGGTCATCGATGAGTGCGATGATACGCGCCCTATCGAAGGGGCCGGGCATTCCAAAGCTGCGGTCGTAGACACGTGAGGACTCTGGGTGATGTGAGACAAAACGCATTGCGGCCTGACGGGAAAAAACGCTCCCAAGGATCCTTTGTTGCCGGATCAAAAAACGCAGCAGATGTCTGTCCTCAGAAGACTGTTGCAGAGAGATCAATTCCTGCAGAAAGACGAAATGGCTTTCCGGCCAGCCCTTGAGGGTCAGGGTAAATCGTTTGTCGAGCGGGTCCAGGGGCGCCAAGGCCTTTAACATCTGCTCGCCATCGCAGGTCGATGCCTTGACGGTCAGGGCCAGCGGGGCAAAGGGGGAGTGGTGGTCGATGCGACGAAGGAGGTCTTTAGCCGTTTTGGGACGAGAGGTTTTTTCA
>JBDLIZ010000203.1:0-8521 GCA_039714615.1 Pseudomonadota bacterium
ACCTGCCGGGCATAATCGCACTCATTGCGGATCAGGCGTTCCCAGTACCAACGTTGCCATTCGTTGGGGTTCATTCTTCACCCCAACCTACCCGGGCTCTATGACCCATCAAGGCATGTGTCAATCAAATCAAAAACGGACTCTATTCTGACGCTGTTGCGTTGCCTTCCCTGACGACAGGTTAGGGTACGCTTCAACTGGACAAGATATAAACAGGGCAGGCAGCCTTCCCGTGAAGTGTTTACCTGCCTAATCCTACAGCAATGGGATAACTATTAACCTCACCGAAGGTCGGCTATTGTTAAGGGTTGTCAGATGCCTGCCCCCAGCAGCAAGCAGTTCAGTACACACGAGCCCTCAGCGGGCAGGCGTCTGATAAGCCTTAACACAACCGGCCGGTCGAGCTTACGAGACGAGTGTCCCATTGCTTTAGAGGTCTTGAGCTACTGAGTAACCAACTCGAAGATGCTACCACTGGCACCCTTGGGATGCTGTGATCCACCAGGTGGGCGGCCGTCTCTGTTATACGTCGTGCCCCGCAGGAGGAGTAAAATCCGCTTCGCTACAGGAGAAGGCCATGAGCTTCTCGTGGGCGCAGTCTGTGCAGCGTAGGCGCAAAAAACCATTGGCCAGGGTGCCGCATTCGAGAAGGGCCTCGACTCGTCTTTGACAAACTCGGGCAAGCCCGGCCCGGTCTCGCGCTCGACTTGGGCAAAGAAAGTCTGGGCGCGCTCTTGTACCAACCGGTACAGCGTCATCGGTACTACTCGCTATGTGTGATTGCGTCTCTCTGTGTTGTCAGCTTTCTCAGCAAGCCGTTTTGCCCATCTACTCAGTATTCTGATCCAAAACGGAGGGTATAGGGCGCGTTTAGTGTACTTGGTCATGGGATGTCTGGGCGCGATCTGTTTGAGTGCTCGATAATAGATGGCTGCGGTGTCCTTCTCGCCTATAGCATCGAAATAGCGACACATGACACCCGCAAAGGCTGCGAATTCGGAGATGTGAAACCGTTTCCGACGCGGGTATAACAGTTTTAGATCAAACTTATGATTGAAGATACTCGGAATCTTCTCAATCTCGTCCTTCTGAAGACAATTCTGGGCATGGTTGGTTTTCGCAAAGAGATACTTCGGAAACCGACGATAGGTTTCCAGGACGAGTTCCTCAGCCTTTGCTGAGTCCCCCGCATGCATGTAGGCAACGCTGAGATGATTATAAAAACTTGGGATATGTGGATAAGTAGCGACCAGACGTTCAAAGTCGGGAATCGCTTCTTTGGGCTGGTGCTGTGCCTTGTCGTAGAGATCGTCAAGAGCGTCTCTCACCTGCGCTGGGAGTTTCTTGATATGGCGGTTTTCGAGCGGTTCATCCGTGATCTCATACTCTAAAAGTTCCAAGTGCTTAGAGGTAGAAGTTGTGGACATCTGAGGCGTATGAAGATGCTCGAGGCGTTGACGTCGCTTTTTACGCAAGGATAAGAAGAAGGAAAGAAATTTCAACACCATGAATAGGTACTAGAAACAGCCTTTTTTTATGAACCGGCAAAGTACTGAAAGTCCGCGGAGCTGTCAATTATTTAAGTTATCGGTCTGAGATCGGATTTTTTTCTCCCTTGAAGCAGGCCATATGTCGGTGGTTGTGAAGCATTTTGAAGTATCGGGCAGGCAAAGGCAATGATAGGGGATTACCGGCTCGGAAACTAAACCGGAATGATTTGGGTTTTTGGTATGGAATCAGGACGTTTCGAAGAGATCGAGAAGCCGTGGCGATGCCGACGCTGCTCGAACTACCACCCCGAGGACTTGTAATGGTGGCAAGATATGCGCACAACTTTCCAGGCTAAGAACCTACCTTCATCGGAGTTCACCGGCAATTCCGTACACCCACTAACCTGTCATTCGCATCCTATGCTCGAATGTTCGGGTATGGGTCGTGAACCGCCGTTCTCACCGCCCTCGGAAAAGCTACTTTCTATTGCACAAAAATGGTGCGCTACGTCTGGCGGTAGTCGGCCAAATCTTGCCCTACACGGGCGACCAACGAACGGCAGCTTAATACGGCTATGTATAGCTGCGAACTATGTATAGTTGTGACGCAGAATACTGTGCCAACCCGCATTGGGGTTGCCGCGTTCTATACATAGTTTCAACTCCTGAAAGAACTGCATCAGGGCTTCAGGCTGGCGAAAACGTGGGATCCTCGCGTCGACCTACTGAAGACGAAACAGGGCCTTGTCCTTCATGGCCAAGTAAGTCTAGACGTGTCAGTACGCAGTGGAGGTGCGCCCGTGGCCTAGCCACCGCGCGATAACGCGGAGGGCAACGCCCGACTGCGGTAGAGGCATCGAGCTGCCTCAGGGGGACGATGCCACTTCAGGACACCGGAAAACTATGTATAGCTCAACATTGACTGACTTATCCCTCGGCCCAGTAACAACGCTGCCCGCCGCCGACGAGCGCTGAGTACCCCGTTCCGTTGAAACCCGGACGCATCCGCCATGATGCCTGGTACCTGACGAACTAATCTGTTGCCTGGCGAGCAACACCACCTTCACATTCTGTTGTTTACAGGAACACAGCTTTTCGCCAGCCACCCATATCCATTTCCTCGGCGTACCGTCTCCTCTGCCAGTTTTATTCCTTTCCGTACAGTACGGTTACATGTATGCGCAGAAGGGCGCGACAACACGTGGCACAAGATCTGCATTTAATACAGACAATCGCGTTGAAACGATTTTGAAACTTAAACCGAAATTGTTCAACCTTTACAGGAGAATGTAACCATGAATGCAATCGTTGTGAATAACCTGAGCATCAACACTGAATTGGATGGGAAGGCTTTGGCCGAGATCGTCGGTGGAAGGAATCCACAGACAGGAGAAATGATCAAAATCAAGGCGCGACAAAAAACCTCATGGTCATGGGGCTTCTCCAGCATCAGTTATTCGAACCTGACCGGAATATCGAGTACGCTGAAATAATTTCGGTTGCATACAGTTCTGCCGCAGACCACTTGCACAAAGATTTAAGCGCAGGGATGCGTAAAGGCGGAAGGCAATTTCATACAAGCGCAGAGGCTTGGTACGCAAACTTACCATGTTTGGTGTTCAATTATTCACTGACGCGCAGAAAGAAGTAAGGTCGTATCTATATGGCAGATAAATTCGCGGATAATCCCGAGATCGCTGAGGCGTTGGTGACAGCAGTAGGGTTTCACCAAGCGGGTGAACTGGATGAGGCCGAACGGCTTTATAGATCAGTTCTTCACCGGGTGCCTGATCATCCTGATGTCTTGCACTTTCTCGGCGTATTGTTACATCAGTCGGGGAAAAGCAAAGAGGCGCTTGAAATGATTCGGGCGTCGATCGTTGTTTGCCCATCTCACCCTGATGCACATAGCAACCTGGGTAACATACTCAAGGATCACGGTAAGCTGTTGGAAGCGGAGACATGTTACCGTAAGGCAATTGCTCTGGCTCCGGATCATGTGAATTCCCAACACAACCTCGCAATCGTACTCGATGAACAGGGAAATTGGAAGAGGCAGTTACGGCATATCGGACGGTCGTTAATTTACAGCCTAATCACAACAACGCACGTTACCAGCTGGGTATACTCCTGTATATGCTGGGGCACGTTGAGCAGGCCGCGGTGTCTTTCCAGAAATGGCTCGAACTTGATCCCGATAATCCGCTCGCTCTGCACATGCTCGCTGCATGGACAGGAAATGATCAACCAATCCGTGCCCAAGACGACTATGTACGGGAGATCTTTGACCATTCTGCGGAAACGTTTGATGAACATTTGGACAAGCTTGACTACCAGGCACCCAAATTGATTGCTGAGGTAATTCGACGAGACATGATAGAACCAGAGGCAATGCTCGATGTCCTTGACGCAGGTTGTGGGACAGGGCTATGCGGGCCGTTATTACGACCGTACTCTGGTCGCCTGACTGGTGTTGATATTTCGTCATGCATGATTGACAAAGCGCGTGAACGGGGTGTCTATGATGACTTGATTACGGCGGAATTAACCACTTTACTTGAGGAGTCTGCTTCGAGCTATGATCTGATTGTGGCGGCAGACACACTGTGTTACTTCGGGGACCTTAAGCAGGTACTTAATGCAATCGCAATGGCGCTGCGCACCGGCGGTAACGTCGTTTTTACTCTGGAACATGCAGCGATTGCGCAGACTGAAGTTGGATTCCAACTGAATCCACACGGGCGGTACAGCCACGCAGAGGACTACACACATCGCGTATTGAAGGAGGTTGGACTTAATATACAGCCCTTAAGTACTGCTATCCTTCGCATGGAACAAAAAGAGCCCGTACACGGGTTAGTCATTCTGGCTAGAAAATTATGAGCATGAAAAAAGTACAGCTTACGGGTTCGCAGGATGATGATGCAGGTTTCGATGTCGAAGATAGATGATTTGGCCCAATAACTTTCATTTTCGATGGTAGGATCGAGGGCCGGCGCGCCAGTGTAGGTCGAGGTTTGGGTTCTCTGTTGCTCGCCCTTTCGAATGTCGCCTTCGGGTCGCTATGTATAGCTATACATAGGGGTCGTTACCAGCCATTCGCAAGCTG
Source organism: Pseudomonadota bacterium (assembly GCA_039714615.1). GTDB lineage: Bacteria > Pseudomonadota > Gammaproteobacteria > JAAEPA01 > JAAEPA01 > JAAEPA01. The sequence continues at coordinate 4,600 of JBDLIZ010000203.1, forward strand.
ACGCTGTCTGTGTCACTGTCTGTGTCAGGACAAGTTGCGACTAAAACAGAACAGGAGTCGCTCTCCAGAGTTGACAGCGCGGTTACAGGCAGATCCTCACCGGCTGGAATGCCCCCTGTGTGATACCTTGTGAGGCATAGGCTACCGGCCATTGCGGCCGGTATGATCATTTCTCTGGCTTATCCGAACCTTTCGTTGATTCCCGTGTAGTGAAGGCCCTGATCACGCGCTGTCTGTGACTCTTGGGCACCGATTGCACAGAGAAGCCCCGGAACCACTTCTTGCGTCCCATATCATCTCTCCTGTGTGTCCACCGGTTGGTCTTCCCGGTCCCACGCATCGATCAGTATCCGCCTGAACGCCTCGGTCCGTATGCATTCCCAATGCTTGGCCAGATACGTCAGCTTCAGTGCATCTTCCAGTGGCAGAGTGATCTCAATGCGCTTGAGTTCGCCGATCTGCACTTTCCGGCGGTAACGGGCCTGGCGCTGGGCGTTGGTCATTGATGGACTGCTGCTCATGGGTGCCTTCCTGTTGGAGGTTGTTACCGGATAACATAGGTATTGTAGGCGGGTTGTTACCGGATAACGAGGGGGCTATCCCCCGGTGTCAGAGAGGGCTGAACAGGCCTACAGTGACTAGTGATCTGCTACCCAGGCGTCACCACGGCTCATGTGCTCCCGTGTAGAGGGGTTGCTACCCGGCATCAAGGGCTTCATGATGGCTATCCACAGGGGTGAGGAAGGGGTGATTTGACCACGCCTGGTTGCGGTATCGATAAAAATGGTAGCTCAGAGGTAGCCCCAGAGAAGGCTACTTAAAAAGGCGGAACAAGAGACAACGTAACTCATTGATTATATGGTGGCTATGGGTGGACTCGAACCACCGACATCAGCATTATGAGTGCTGCGCTCTAACCAACTGAGCTACATAGCCCGAGGAGGGAGGACGCAAGATACAGGATAAGACCTACGGGGTCAACGGACATTCTTTCCGGAGCACCGCGTGATAATATAATAAATACCAGTGGGGAAGGAAATGCATAAAGCGATAATTATAGTGTTCGGGATACTCTCCTGCTGTGCGATTTCGGCTCAACCGATCGATATCCAGCCGCGCCGTGAGGCAACAGGGGTCGTCATGCCCAACCGCAGTGTCGCCTTGGCGGCGAAGATCATGGGCCGCATCAAAACCATTCATCACCAGGAAGGGGAAGGCGTGACCGCCGGCGAGTTATTGATCAGCCTTGACGATGCAGAATTACGCGCTGATCTCGCCTCGGTCCAGGCCTCGTTGGGCGAAGCCAAGGCCGAGCTGAAACATGCCGGCAGGGAGGAGGCGCGCATTCGAAAACTCTACCGGGCAAAAACGCTGTCTCAGGATGAACTCGAGGATGCCGCATTGGTACATACCGCTAATCGGGAAAGGCTGAAAATGGCCCAGGCGGCGGTGGCGAAGGCACAGGCCCAATTCAATGAGACCCAGATCAAGGCCCCCTTTGCCGGGATCATTACCCAGCAAGACGCCGAGATAGGACAGGTCACCCAGCCCGGCACCATGCTACTGGTTTTGGAGGATCACAGCCGGCTGAAACTGCGCACCAAGGTCAAGGAACGGGATATTCCTCATATCGAGTTAGATCAGACCGTCTCGGTCACCATCGATGCCCTTTCGGGCAAGACATTGCTGGGCGCCGTGAGTAAAATCATCCCCTCCGGCGATCTATCGACCCATGCCTTTGTGGTGGAAACCACCCTCCCCCGACAGGACAAGTTGTATCCGGGGATGTTCGGCAAGGCCTATTTCAACCAGTAAGTCTCCCGAGGGAGGAGACAATTATGCGTGCCTTCATCCGCTTCTTTGCCGCAAGAACTACACTGGCCAATGTCATCACCCTGATGATCTTATTCCTCGGGATCAGTTCTCTGACCATCATCCAGCGCGACAATTTCCCCAGCGTGGACTTCGATGAGATGACCATCACTACGCGTTACCCTGGGGCCTCCCCCGAGGACGTGGAACTCAATGTCACCAATGCTATCGAAGAGGAACTCAAGGAGGTCGACGGGCTGGACAAGGTGAACTCCTTTTCCATGGAAAACATCTCCATCATCCACCTCAAACTGGACCCTGACGCCCAGGACAAGAAAAAGATCAAAACCGATGTGCGCGATGCGGTGTCGCGGGTCGCCGATCTCCCGGCCGAGATCGATGAAAATCCCCTGGTCAAAGAGATCACCACCTCTACGGCCATCCCGATCATCGAGGTAGGAATTACCGGGGAGGTTCCTTACAAGACCCTGAGGGAAATCGCGCGCCGGGCAGAAAAGGAACTGCTCAATGCCCCGGGGGTGGCCAGCCTAAAGAAATATGGTTATCTGGATCGTGAGATCAAGATCGAGGTCTCGCAGGACGCCTTGGAAGGCTTTCAGATTCCAACCCATGAGATCGTGGCAGCTATCCGCAATCGCAATATTCGCGCCACCGGCGGGTCCTTCGAATCCTACACTAGTGAAAAAGACATCGTTACTCTGGCGCAGTTCACCGACCCACTCGAGGTGAACGAGGTCATCGTGCGCGCTTCGACCGAAGAGGCAATCGTGCGCATTAGGGATCTGGCATTACTGAAAGACGATTTTGAGCCGGCCAAGGTCCTGTCACACATGAATGGCACGCCCGCCATCTCCTTTCTGGTATTCAAAAAGGAGTCCGCTGACATTATTCGCACGGTAGACGCCATCAAGGCCGTGGTGGAGAAGAATCGTCATCGCCTGCCACAGGGTGTAAACATAGAATACTCGAACGACAAATCCCGTATCGTTCGAACCCGCCTGAAGGTCGTCATCATCAACGGCGTCGTGGGTCTGGTGCTGGTCATGTTGGTGCTGACGACCTTCCTTAATCTGCGCTCTGCCTTTTGGGTCGCGATGGGTATTCCGGTGGCCTTGCTAGGGACCCTGTTCCTGCTGCCCCTGTTTGGCGCCTATCTGGACTCCATCGCCCTGGCGGCCATGATCCTGGTGATCGGTATCATCGTCGATGACGGGATCATCATTGCGGAGAACATCTGGCGTTATCAGGAAAACGGCCTGCCGCCCCTGGAGGCCGCGGTGCAGGGGACCTATTCGGTATATCAACCCGTGTTGACCACCATCATCACCACCGCTCTGGCCTTTGCCCCGATGTTCTTCATGACAGGAATCCTGGGCAGCTTCGTGTACGTGATTCCGCTGGTGGTGGTTCTGGCGCTGACGATCTCGCTTGCCGAGATCACCATTGCCCTGCCCGCTCACCTGATCGCGGGCATCAAGGACAAAGCAAGGACCGCCCGCAGCGCAACGACCCGGTTCCTGCGTATGCAAAAGGGCTTCGGTCAATTGCTAAGACACGCCCTCGGGCTGCGCTACGGCGTGCTGGCGGCGTTTTTATTGTTACTGAGCATCACCTTTTGGTTTGCGGCCAAATACATGGATTTCATACTTTTCCCCACTCGCTCCGCCGATGAACTCTACCTCACCGTAGAACTGCCTAGCGGGTCTTCGTTGGAGTACACGGCGCAGAAGGTCAAGGAGATCGAGGGCATCATCATGGCGCTGCCGGAGGATGAACTGGACTCCTTTATCACCCGCATTGGCAGCCATGGAGACTTCAACCTGGGGGAGAACGAGAACTGGGCGCTGCTCGGCGTTTATCTGACCCCCTATTCCGTAAGGAACCGCAATGCCGATCAGGTCGTAGAGCAATTACGAGCCCAAACGGCGGACATCGAGGGTATCGACAATATCAATTTCATCATCGACAGCGGTGGCCCTCCCGTCGGACGACCTATAACGCTACGTGTCGTGGGCAGCGACGACGATCTACGCCAGCGGCTCGCCGCCCAGGTCGTTCAAACCCTCAACCAGACGCCGGGGGTGAAAGA
>JBDLIZ010000204.1:0-8485 GCA_039714615.1 Pseudomonadota bacterium
AGGTGACAAAGGCCAGCCCGGAGAACAGGCGTTTGAAGGGTAAATGGGTCCCCGATAGCCAACCTGTCGCAGCCACTACCGAGGCATACAAGGCAGCAGCGATAATCCATTGGGTCAGTTCCAACATTCAAACATATTCTGATATAGTTTATCTATGACCAGGCCACTGAGATTGGAATATGCAGGTGCTTTGTATCACGTGACCTCTTAAGCCATCAGCAAGAGCGCATCCAGCTGTACTGCTGATTTGGTTGATGGTTTTATTGCTGGTCCCGGCTCTGGCCTTGGCCCAAAACGCCCCGCCGGTGGCGGATGCGGGGGAGGATCAGGATGTGCTGGTGGGGGACCTAGTCTTTCTCAACGGCACTGCAACCGATGCGGACGGTGATCCGATTGAGTCCTGGCTTTGGACAATAGAATTCCAGCCAGCGGGCAGCGGGGCCTTTTTGTCTAACCCGTTCCGGCCAGATCCATGGTTTATTGCGGACGTCGCCGGTGACTACGTCCTTTCACTCGTGGCCAATGATGGAACCGACGACAGTGCGCCGGACTTTGTCACCATTACCGCGGCCGACAACCTTCCGCCCGTCGCTGTGGCCACAGCTGACGTGACCGAGGGCCCTGCGCCGTTGACTGTGCAGTTCGATGGCTCGCAGAGCAGCGATCCAGAGGGGTTTCCATTGTTCTATCGGTGGAATTTCAACGACGGCCCGTTGCCCGCCGAAGAAATGAGCCCTACTCACGTATTCATCTTACCAGGCACCTACCTCGTAGAGTTGTGGGTGTTGGATCATCTAAACCTAAGGGACATTGACGTCATTCGAATCACGGTTACGGAAGGTCCTCCGATAGTAGAGGTCGACATCGACATCAAACCCGGTAGTGACACCAACAGCATCAACATAAGTTCCGCCGGAGTTATTCCGGTGGCGATCTTAAGTTCTACTGAGTTCGATGCCACAACCGTTGCCCCGGAGAGCGTCAGTCTTACAGGGGCAAGAGTGAAGATGGTGGGCAAGGCCGGTAAGTATCTGTGCCATGTAGAGGATGTCAACAGTGACACACTCGATGATCTTCTCTGTCAGGTCTACACCGAGCATTTCATGATGGAGATCGGCCAAACCATTGCTGTGCTGGAAGCAGAGACTTTCGACGGAGTGAGCATTCGTGGTCAGGATGTCGTGCGAATCGTGCCTGATAACTAAGCGGTGATAACAACCAGGGCTATGCGTTTAACACCCCTTTACATTCCAGCTACTCGGCGAAGGTCTTAGATCGCCAAGTAGCTGGCCCCCCTTATTACTTACGTAGTCAGATATATAAAACCTTCTACGGTGTTGATCTTCTTCACTACCATCCCACATCTGATATGGGCGTTGATCGAGGCCACGTTCTTCGTGGATGCATACATGCGGTATGGCTTCTGATTCACTTTCGACCGGACCACAAACCTGCGATACAGCTTCGTTGCGTACCCCTGTCTGCGATGTTTAAAAGCCACCGCGGACCTTAGCCCCTCGTAATACCGTTTCCGCTCCTTGAAGAGTAGGTAAGCGAACAGACTCAAGTGTCACGAACAGACTCAAGTGTCAGGTCTTGCAATCACATATTGCCTGCTTCCGCTTTCTTTTCCGCCCGGCTCACCGTCGAATAGTGAACATCAAAGTGTCCAGCAATTTCCTTCATTGTAAAATCACCAGTAGAATATGCCTGCACCATTCCCTGTTTTTTGTCCTTGTATCGCTTTTCATAATATTGCAGTGGCTTCGCTTTGCAGCGGCGCTGTATACGCGGGATTTCACTGAGGTCTGCACTATTGTCCAGTTGTTTTTGCATCCCATTGACGAAGTTTTCACCGCCTAAGTAGATTTGCTGCGCACTTAAGATATGCAAGACTTCGAAGACGCAATGCAAGCTGCCGCTGCCCTCGCTTGCAAGGCAGAAAGAATCGTAACCAGAAATTTGTCTGATTACGCCAATTCTCCGGTTCGCGCGGCACCACCCCCCCACAGAACTGCTAGCGACACCGTTCCTGTCATAAGAAATATAATACTCCCCAAGCGCTAAATGGCACTCAAAGACCTGCCCAAGCAGGCTTATTGTTCCTGAATTCAGACTACAATAAGCATCCCGTATTTCGTTCTACCCGTTAAAAGATGCGCTGGATTCCCTGGACCCTATCAAATCCTTGATCGAAGCTGAAGATACTAGCGACCTGGTAATGTTTCATTACGGCTACGTGCAATGCATCGCGCGCGGAAATACCTTCTGTGCTGAACACGATGTCCCTTGCACTTAACACATCGTCATGATCAATTGGGAAAATCTGGTCCACAATGCCCTCCAAGGCATCGAAGGCAGGCTGGATAGCATCTATGCGATGGATAGCCGTATAACGATGAAGGATCTCTTGAAAAACTTCGACATCCGTGACCAAACGTTGGTTGTCTCGAATACATTTTTCTAGCACGCGAATCGTATCATCCTTGTGCGGGTGAGACATTCCCACTAAATACATAGGAATGTTCGAATCCAGAAAGATCATATGTCCTGAACGGAGTCATATCCCCTATCGATTTCTTCCAGCATTTGGTCAATATCCGGCGCCGGAAACGCGTAATCGGCCGCAGCGTAAACAACGCCAAGCTTACTTTGCATGTTTTCCAGCGGTTCAGCGCGCCGTGCAGCGCGCAGGGTTTGTCGCACCCACTCGGCAACGGTCATATGATGATTCCTAGAAATAGCTTGTATCTCCGCCATTTCCTGCTCTTCCAACAAAACTTGAAGTCGTTTACTCATGCATAGTAGTCTATATAACTCATCTTAATGAGTCAATTGCTCTTTATGTATTCCAGTTGGGTTCATCATGAATGCATAGGCTTACAACCCCCTAAAATACAAGCACCAGAAACCGGTATGGTCTTCTAGGAAGTCTAACTCCAAAATAATAAAGGCAAGAATCAAGACCTGTCCCCCACCATCCATGGGTGCCCTACCTGCTGTTGAAGAAGTCGCCCCGACGCTGGTGGCTCTATACGTCTATCGCCACCGTACCGTTCCTGGCCCTGGTGATGCTGATCCAGCCCATCCTGATCGCACCGCTGTTCGATGACTTCGGACCAATGAAGGACAAGGCCTTGGAGGCCGAGATTCTTAAGCTCGCCGACCGGGCCGGCATCGACGGCGGGCGTGTGTTCGAGGTGAATAAGAGCGAGGACACGGAGGCCATGAACGCCTATGTGGGCGGCTTGCTGGACACTAAACGCATCGTCTTATGGGACACGCTGCTGAACAAACTCGACCGGCAGCAGGTCCTTACGGTCATGGGTCACGAGATGGGCCACTATGTCCTCGGCCACAGCTGGAAACTGCTAGCATTGCTCTCCGTGCTCATCTTTGCTGCTCTCTACACGGTGCATCGCAGTCAAAACTTCCTGATCCAGCGCTATCAGCACCACTTCGGCTTCAGCGAGCCGTCGGATATCGCCTCGCTGCCACTGCTCCTGATCCTGATCTCGGTGTTCTCGCTGGCGTTGCAGCCGCTGGTCTTCTCCTATACGCGACAGATCGAACGGGAATCCGACCGTTTCGGGCTCGAGATTACCCAGGCCAACTACGCCATGGCCTCGGCCCTGGCCTCGCTCCAGGACGAGAATCTGGTGCATCCCAGGCCCGGCATGGTGTTCGTCCTGTGGCGCTCCTGGCATCCACCCATCGCGGAGCGTATCGAGTTCATCAACGGCTACCGCCCGTGGGAGACCGAACAGTCTCTGACTTACGGCGACTACTTCCGCAATCCCTAGCCGGTGTATATGTGAACACATCGCCGCGCTACTCGTATCGCGGATAACCGCCCGATAATGCAAAAAAAAAAAACCGGCACGAGACCGGGCAAGCTAAGAAAAGATCACTGACCGACAATAACGCCGGGACCGACCCTGTACCCCAGCTGCCCGAAAAGGCCTATTCCTGTTGGACCCCTACATTGATAGCCGCCATCTCGGTCAAGCCATCGCTCCACAGATATCCGTCTGACCACAAATAGCCGTCGCACCACAGGTAACCGTCGGACCAGAGATAGCCACCGCCTTTGGTGAAGGCGCCATCCTAGAGGGAGTACTTACCACCGGCGGGGTCCATGAGATAGAAGTTATCTTGCTCGTCCTGATTAACCGGGCCACCGTAATGCTCGCTGTCGGTCAGGTCCACGTTCAGACCCCGATTAGCGCAACCGGTCGCGGTGCTATAGACTGCATCATAGGCATTGATCATGCCTGCTCCCTGCTGCAGCGAGCTGTAGACCAACTTGCCATTGCCGTCGAGCGCGGGGCGCGCCGCTTCGATCAAGCGGCACTTTACGCCGTCCGGGTTGAGCGAGGAATCGGCCTGCAGCAGCAGCGCCACCACCCCGCTGACAACTGCGGTTGCCTGCGAAGTGCCGGACATACTGAAGAAGCTCGCTGCATTCTGGAACTCCGGATGCTCCGTGGCGAGAGTGGCGTTGAGCGGCATCAGACCCAGCACGTGCCCGCCGGGTGCAACCAGCTCGGGCTTGAGGAAACCGTCGGCGGTCGGACCTGCGGCTGAGAAGGAGGCCAGCACATCATCGGCGCCATCGGCCGGAGTGTAATTGTCGCTCATGGCTCCGACGGTCACCACATAGGGGACAGTGCACCTTATCGGTTCTGCTTAACCAAAGGTACGTAAATTCTCATAAATTTCGTAGCCAACTACGCGGCACTGAACATCGCAAATCGGTGGAGTAAGGATGTGGCGCGGTGGTCTAAGGATCAGCCTATCTGTTCCCGCCCCTTTCGTCTAGCGGTGCCTCAATAGCCGTACCATCACTCCGTTTCCACATCCTTCTCATCGAACTGGACATGCAGATTTCCCGCATCCAGCTCTCGGACGAGAACTCATGCCTTCGCACACGAAAGGTCATCCGCAGTTCACTTGACCCGCCGCACAGGGCCGTGTTACCCCGGCGTGCACGGACCGAGCGTTCTGAATACAACCGCCAATGCCACCACCCGGGCGCTCATTCGCTTCCCGGATCGCCATCCGGGTTCTTCCTTCGCTTCAGCATGTGGCGCCTTCCGCAGCTCCCGCACATTACCGGAGTTTCCTAGGGTTGCCCCAATCTCCTGTACTTTGCCACTTTCAGCGCCCGTCTTGAACTAAGGCCCCTTTCCTCCACCGGCGTTACCCGGCTTCCCCGGTCCTACGGGCCTCTCCGCCACCCCATAGCGCCCTTTCTGACCGTCACCGGCCTCAGGTTGGTCGCCACGACCGACCACGCTATCGGGCTTCCCGTGTTGCGTGCGTCTCCCTTGTGTGCATGCTGTCGCTACTACCCCGGCACAGCGACTGGGGGGATACTGCCTCGCTCATTCCCACAGCCATATCAGCCTTCCCCGAAAGGGTGGTCGGGTCGGTCTGTGCAACGTCCTTTTCGAGGCTTGCTCAGCGTTCACTCGCGTTACGGCCTGCACACTCGCTGGATCACCTTTCGTGATCCGTTACATCGAAGGCTTCAGCTATTTCGTTACCTCCATAACTGCTCCGATTACTTCCGGCTGGAGCGACAATTACCGGGTGGGAGTTTCACCCACTGAGAAACGCCGCCTTATCACGGCGCACACCCAAAGCGGACATTAAATCGGAGCGAGAGGATAGCGACTATAGATCTTCAGCTATTAAATTTCCCCAAATGTGACAAGAGCCTCCTCTGAGAGTAGAAAGTCAATATCACACTAAAGAGATCCCATCCCAGAGGAGACTGTAGAGGATGATACCGCTTTCTTATTCCAAAGCAATACTCAATGCCTTATATGATGAACTCCACAAAGCGAACCGAAACGGTAATGCTCATCTTGCCCGAGTCATCACCGCGCTTATCTTGGTTGGTGAAAAAAAAACACACCAGAAGAAATACTTAAGCTGGTCAATGTCACTGGAAGAACCTTATTTAACTGGATCAAACAGTTTATGTGTCAGGGTATTGCCTGGTTTTCACGTCGCTGGTTTATAGGTCGTGGACGCAAACCAAGACTCACCAAAGCCCAGCGCAAAGAGCTGCGTGAAATGATCGAACAAGGTCCGCAGGCCCACGATTTTAACTGTGGTGTCTGGAATACGGCGATGATTAACGAATTGATCAAGTTAAAGTTTGGTGTCAGTTATAACGAACGCTACTTAGCCCGGTTGCTGAAAAAGATGGGTTTGAGCTACCAGAAGGCGCGATTTATGAGTGATCGTTTGGATGAGAAAGAACATCTTGAGCAGCGCAAAGAATGGATTGAGAAGACGCTACCTGGAATATTAAAAAACCATCCAGGAGCCGCGCTCACGCCTGTAGCGACAGAAACGGAAGAGACGGAAGAGACGGCTAGACTCGTGGTGTAACCGAGGGGAGCGGCCGTCCGCTTTTTGGTGGTTCATACCCCGTTAAAAAACATGGTCCAAGGACAGTAGCGTACTTGAAAGTGGTGACACCCCAGGGTGATCCCGGTTAGGAAAGTGATCTTGTGTAACGTCCTACCCTCGGCTGTAAATCAGCTCATTTGGAGGTAGGAGAATGAAAAAGCTTAAGCGCAAAGGAAAGGGGAACACGTTTTCGACGATACATCCCGATGCTGCGGGCATCGATATTGGTTCCCAATTTCATGTTGTCGCCGTGTCACCCGAGCACGACTCAGAGCCGGTGCGATCCTTTCAGAGTTTTACTGGGGACCTTTACCACCTGGCCGATTGGCTCATTTCGATTGGCATCACAACTGTAGCGATGGAATCCACCGGCATTTATTGGATACCTTTGTTCGAGATTCTGCAATCCCGTGGCCTGGAGGTCGTGGTTGTCAACGCACGAGATGTCAAACACGTGCCGGGCAGAAAAACGGATGTCAATGATGCACAGTGGCTGCAACAACTCCATCAGTTTGGCCTGTTACGTGGCAGCTTTCATCCGCCCCTGAAGATCGGTGAATTGAGAGCCTATATGCGCCAACGTGAACGCTTGCTTGAGTATGCCGCTGCGCATATTCAGCACATGCAGAAGGCCTTGATGCAGATGAATCTGCAATTGCATCATGTGGTCTCTGATATCACTGGTGCGACTGGTTTACGGATTATCCGCGCGATTCTGACTGGCGAGCACAATCCGGTCATTTTGGCGGGTATGCGGGATGTTCGCTGCAAGCAGTCTGAAGCGACCCTTGCCAAAGCTCTGCAGGGTAATTATCGACCCGAGCATCTGTTTGCACTGCGGCAAGCCGTCGAACTGTACGACACCTATCAGGAGAAGGTGACTTTATGCGATCGCCAGATTGAAAGGCTGCTGGATGAGCTGCACAGCCCAGCGCAACCAGCAGATCCTTTACCACCTGCAAGGCATCGTACCAAGCAGCACAATGCGCCATCCTTTGATGTGAGAGCGTCGCTTTATACTGTATTGGGTGTCGATCTGACCCAAATACATGGCATGGGACCCTACCTTGCATTAAAGCTGGTCAGTGAGTGCGGAACGGACATGAGTAAATGGCCCAGTGCCAAGCATTTTACGTCCTGGCTGTGTCTTGCGCCTGGCAATAAGATTTCGGGCGAGAAAGTACTCTCATCCAAGACGCGTCGATCCTCCAATAGGGCAACTGCCTTGCTCAGATTGGCGGCGGTGAATGTCGGGAGAACCCAAACCGCCTTGGGTGCTTTCTACCGTCGCCTGGCGGCAAGAGTTGGAAAGGCCAAGGCCGTCACGGCCACCGCCAGAAAACTCGCAGTGCTGTTCTACAACACGTTACGCTATGGGCGAGAATATGTCGACCCAGGTGAAGCGTACTATGAAGAACGCTATCGGCAACGGGTCATTAAAAGTCTCACTCGTCGGGCAGAACAGCTGGGATACAGCGTGCAACCTGCCACCACCCTGGGAGTTTCTTAGGAAGCCAAAGAAAAAGGCGCGATTGTCTTATTTGGCGATGAGATTTCCTTTGCCATGTGGGGTTCATTAGGCCGAACGTGGGCGCCTATTGGAAAACAGCCGGCGGTAAAAACGACGGGTATCCGCAAAGGCTTGAAAATGTATGGTGCAATTGAAGTGATGGACGGTGATTTTCATTACCGCGAGTCGCTTCAGTACCGGTTGACTCGGAAATCGTTCATTGCCTTGAAAAAAGCGGGGATGCCGCGAGAGCAGGTGAAGTCATTGAGAAAATCGCTGGATAAGAAAATGTACCGAACCCAACACGCCTTTCTGGAGGCCGTACAAACGTGCTTGGATAAGCACATTTTTCGATGTTACAGGACCGGCATTTTGCAACAGGCTGAAGCATCAGGACGATTCAATGGAGAAAGCTATATTGGATTTCTCAAGCAGTTGCTTGAAGGTTATCCCATCTTTGTCACGAGCGACTCGGATTTTCCAGAAATTCCACCAATTTTCCATATCCGCGCTGGTTGCAGACTCGCTGAATCAATGGCTTACTGCGGC
>JBDLIZ010000205.1:0-8453 GCA_039714615.1 Pseudomonadota bacterium
TCGCATGGCAAACCGTGCGGACGAGGGGTGTATGTGGGCGTGCACTTAAGCCTCCGTTCGTATGGGAAGGCTGTGTGATGAATGAGCCAATGATCACTGATTGCCAACCGGACTCGGGAAAGCCGACTGTCCGGGATGAGAGGGGGGCTTGCGGAAACGTGATGCAAGGTTTAACGGCCGTTTGCCACGAAATCGGAAACGATGGATACAATGGAAGTCATTAACCTAACCATGCGCGCGTCGTATTTCTACCCGACAAACCAGGCGGCAAACAGAGAAGACAAACTTCATCCTATCGTCTGGGGAGTTCCCAGCCTACTCAAAATACCGATTACTTTTGGACCTGATACCGATTACTTTTGCGAAGAGCCTGTTGGACTTAGGACTGACCTACTCGGCAAAGCTACCGCATCCTGTAAACACCGCTTTCATGCGTCCTTGTAGGCAACTGCTCCCTGCGTTGCTGTACTCCCTCGACATGCTCCAGGCACTGCAACTGCAATACCTCTTGCAACCGTATGGTCGTCCTGCGTACCTCTCAACGGGTTACCGACGACCATTTTAAGTATTTGCAACGTTGCTAGGCGGGATGGATCGTCATCTAAGGAATGCGAACGATCATGCGGCGCCAGTTAGGTAACTGATTTCGTTCGCATTCCTTATTGGAGTTCATCGTGCTGTGGTCAGTGTTTTCACTGCAGCTATCTTGGGGGATGGCATTGCCCGCGGTTCGAAATGAACCCAGCCAGTTTCATCTTACACTACTCCATAAGCCAGCATGGCATCGGCCACTTTGATGAATCCGGAGATGTTAGCCCCCTTAAAGTAGTTCACATAGTCATCGCTTTCACGCCCATATTTTTCGCACTTGTCGTGAATCTTCCACATGATGTCACGCAGCAGTTGCTGTAATTCTTCTTCCTTCCAAGAGATTCGCGCGCTGTTCTGACTCATCTCTAGGCCGGAGACCGCCACCCCACCGGCATTAGCCGCCTTGCTAGGGGCGAATAAAATCCTTGCTTTTTGCAAGACCTCGATGCCTCCTTGTTCGGTGGGCATATTGGCACCCTCCGATACCCCAATGCAGCCGTTTTCGACCAGCGCTGTGGCATCTTCAGTCGAGAGCTCGTTCTGGGTGGCACAGGGCAGGGCGATATCGCAGGGAACGTTCCAGGGACGTTTCCCTGCATAATACGTGGCGCTGGGGAATTCATTCGTAAATTCGGAGATGCGCCCGCGTTTGACTGTTTTTAAATCTACTACAAAGGCCAACTTCTCGTTATCGATGCCTTCGGGGTCGTAAATGAATCCGGAAGAATCTGAAAGGGTCACCACCTTGCCACCGAGTTGATTGACCTTTTCCGTGGCATAGGTGGCGACATTACCGGCGCCCGAGACACATACCGTTTTGCCTTCTATCGTGTCGCCCTTGGTCTTAAGCATATCCTCCATCATATACACGGTGCCATAGCCGGTAGCCTCGGTACGAATGAGGCTACCGCCGAATTCCATGCCTTTGCCAGTGAGGATGCCCGTGAACTCATGGGACAAGTGTTTGTGCTGACCGAATAAATAACCGATCTCGCGAGCACCGACACCAATGTCGCCGGCCGGTACATCTTTGTCGGTACCGATAAAATGGCTAAGCTCGGTCATGAAGGACTGGCAAAAACGCATCACCTCAGTGTTTGATTTGCCCTTAGGGTTAAAATTGGAACCACCCTTGCCCCCGCCTATGGGAAGGCCGGTGAGGCTGTTTTTAAAGGTTTGCTCAAAGGCAAGAAATTTCAGGATGCTTTCATTGACACTGGGATGAAATCGCAAGCCCCCCTTGTAAGGCCCAATGGCGTTGTTATTCTGTACCCGCCAACCGCGGTTTACACGGATATTGCCCCTATCATCTTCCCAACAAACGCGGAAGCTGATGATCCGATCCGGTTCAGCCATGCGTTCCATGATCCGCATTTCATGGTAGATGGGTTTGTCCTGGATGTAAGGAAAGACACTCGCGGCAACCTCGTAAACTGCTTGGTGGAATTCCTTCTCTCCGGGGTTGCGTCGAAGAAGTCCGTTCATGAAGTGCTCGAGCCTCTCATTAGCAGATTGAGACATAAAGATCCTCCCTCATAGATGGTTTACTTGATCGTTACAGATAGCATGAAATGTAAGATCAGGAAATATTCGAGAAAGACGATAGCAATAGCTAACAGGAAATAAAAATAATAAATAGGTATATAGATATAATTATTGGCTATTTGCGGAATATTAAGAGCCTGTCGGATTTAGGCGATCGTAGCGAGGGAAAGACGGTTTGATGCCAACCATCCCTGGTTGGCCCTCGTTGAGCAGCCGATGGCTGTCCAAATTCGCTCCCGGCGGATTTGTGAGGCGGATTTGTCGATCGTTTGAGGCGAATAGCCGTAGCGTGTAACGAAAAGGATCGTGAAATCCGTCCAAATCCGGCTTTTCCGCAAGTAGATCAGTCTTAAATCCGACAGCCTCCTCGGTGCCCGGAAAATCCATTCGCCATGGGTATAACCCGTCACGATTAGGTAACTCAGCAGCTGAGTACCCCACCGTAACGGGCATTACCCGTTCATACCAATAGCGTTAGCGCTCTAATACATATGTTGCCCGCCATTGATCGATAGCGTCGAACCCGTGATGAAGTCGGCATCATCGGCCACCAGGAACAGTACCGAGCGGGCGATATCATGGGCTTCGCCAAGTCGTCCCGCGGGGATCGTGCGGATGATCTTCTGCAGGATTTTCTCTGGTACCGCCCGCACCATATCAGTGGCGACATAGCCGGGGGCTACCGCGTTTACCGTAATGCCCTTGGAGGCCCCTTCCTGAGCCAGCGCCTTGGTAAAACCGTGGATGCCGGATTTGGCGGCGGCATAGTTTACCTGGCCATATTGGCCGGCCTGACCATTGACCGAGCCTATGTTGACGATTCGGCCAAAGTTTTGTTCGCGCATATCGTCGATTACGCATCGACACATGTTGTAACAAGAGGTCAAGTTGGTGCGGATCACCTCTTCCCAGCGGGCCGGACTCATCTTGTGCAGGGTGCCGTCACGGGTGATGCCGGCGTTGTTGATCAGGATGCCTACGGGGCCGAGATCGCTCTCGATCTTTTTTACGTTTTCCTGGCAGAGATCAAAGTTACCCACGTCGAATCTGTAAGTGGGGATACCTGTTTTACTCGAAAACGCCTTGGCGGCATCGACATTGCCCGCATAGGTTGCGGCTACCTTATAGCCGGCCTCCTTGAGTTCTATGGAAATCGCCTCACCGATGCCTCTGGTACCGCCAGTCACTATTGCTACTCGAGTCATACTCTCCTCCTATACTTGCTTGGTTTTGGTAAAGAACGTTGCCAAAATAACTTGCATATGGCTTGTATTATGGTTCGTCTTCAGTATTGCGATAACAGTGACATTGTTAGATATACACCTGTTGTCGCGCCTTGTCTGGACGCCTATTGGGCAGTAACGCTGCGACCGGACAAATGTCATCAGGTCCTAAATTTCAATCCTGTTTTGGATAACCGATCTGATGTAGGGAGTTTGCTATTTCGTCCAGGCTCGCCGGATCGTCGATGGTTGCCGGAACACGGTGCTCGGTGCCGTCGGCGATGCTTTTCATGGTGCCGCGCAGGATCTTGCCAGAGCGGGTCTTGGGCAGTCTTTTTACCACGGTGGCCATTTTGAATGCGGCAACGGGCCCGATATCCTGGCGCACCTTCTTGATGAGTTCGCTGACAATGATCTCATCGCCACGTTCGACGCCGGTCTTCAATACGACAAAGCCCAGCGGTAATTGTCCCTTGAAGCTGTCTTCCACGCCGATGACCGCACACTCGGCCACGTCCGGATGACCGGCCAGGGCTTCCTCCATGGCCCCGGTGGAGAGCCGGTGTCCTGCGACATTGATGACATCGTCAATACGGCTCATGATCCACAGGTAATCGTCGTCGTCGATGAAGCCTGCATCTCCCGTCAGGTAGAATCCCTCGTAAGTGCTCAGGTACGAACTTATGAAACGCTGGTCGTTGTTCCAGAGGGTAGGGAGACAACCCGGGGGCAAGGGCAGTTTTATGACGATATTACCCATCTCTGAATTGGGTACCTGATGACCGTCCGTATCCAGCACTTGAACGTCGTAGCCTGGAACGGGCTTGGTCGGAGAGCCCGCCTTGAAGGGGAGGGCTCCCAGGCCCATGCAGTTGGCGGCAATGGCCCAACCGGTTTCGGTTTGCCACCAGTGATCGATCACCGGCACACCGAGTTGGTTTTGGGCCCATTCCAGGGTATCCGGATCGCATCGTTCGCCGGCAAGAAACAGGCTGCGGAATCCGGAGAGGTCGTATTTTTTTAACAACTCACCTTGCGGATCTTCTTTTTTGATGGCTCGAAATGCGGTGGGTGCGGTGAACAGTACGTTTACATCATGCTCCGAAATGACCCGCCAGAAGGCCCCGGCATCGGGCGTGCCGACCGGTTTACCCTCATAGACTAAGGTGGTACAGCCATAGAGCAGGGGGGCATAGACGATATAGGAGTGCCCGACGACCCAGCCCACATCGGAAGCGGCCCAATAGACCTCACCCGGTTTGACATCATAGATCGCACCCATGCTCCAGTTGAGGGCAACCGCATGCCCGCCATTGTCCCGCACCACGCCCTTGGGCATTCCGGTGGTCCCGGAGGTATAGAGTATATAGAGCGGGTCGGTCGCGGCCACCGAGACGCAGTCCACTGCCGTGGCTGTGCTCATGGCCTGTTCCCAGTCGACATCGCGGCCTTCGGTCATGCTGGCCTGGACCTGGGGGCGTTGTAGAATGATACAAGCATCGGGTTTGTGGTCGGCGGTCTCGATGGCCCCATCGAGCAGCGGCTTGTACTCGATTACACGCTTGACCTCGATACCGCATGAGGCGGACACGATAGCCTTGGGTTTGCAGTCGTCGATGCGCGTGGCGAGTTCATTGGCGGCGAATCCACCGAACACAACCGAGTGAACCGCGCCGATCCGGGCGCAGGCGAGCATGGCAATGACCGTCTCTGGAATCATGGGCATATAGACGATGACGCGGTCGCCTTTGCCCACCCCCTGGTCGGCCAGAACACCGGCAAAGCGTGCTACTTCATCACGCAGTTCCCGGTAGCTATAACGTCTTATCGTGGCGGTGACGGGACTGTCATAGATCAGCGCTGTCTGCTCCGCGCGTCCGCCTTCGACATGCCGGTCGAGGGCGTTGTAACAGGTGTTGAGCATGCCACCGGAGAACCAATGGTAGAAGGGGCTATTGCGGTCGTCCAACACCCGGTCCCAGCGCCGGTCCCAGTGGATGTCCTCGGCGATTTTGCCCCAGAAACCCTCGGGGTCTTCGATGGACTGTTTGTACAATTGATCGTACTGATTGGTGGTCATGGATATTCCTTTCCCTGCAGTGATGATCTGCTCGGCATGGTGGTTGAGAAGCGTCGTGGGCGCCGGGGAGACTGCACGATATTGGAGTGACTCTGGCCATGAGGCGAGATCAACCGAGGTCTCCCCGGGGTTCAGAGAAAGAACCCCGGATTAAAGAGCAAAAAGACGGCAAAACCTCGTCGCTATGTCAGGCCAGATCCAAGCAGTCTCCGCCAGGCGCGATCCTTTTTACATGCGCTCATACAACGCGGCGATACCCTGTCCGCCACCGATACACATGGTGGCCAGGGCATAGCGGCCACCGGTTCGGTGCAGCTCATGGATGGCCTTGACTGACACGATCGCACCGGTGGCGCCGATCGGATGACCCAGCGAGATACCGCTGCCATTGGGGTTGGTGCGCTCCATCGGAAGTTCGAGATCACGCGCCACTGCCAGTGCTTGTGCGGCAAACGCCTCATTGACCTCGAAGACATCGATATCGGCGATAGTCACTCCGGTTTTTTCTAGCAGCTTGTTGACCGCGGGAACCGGTCCGATACCCATGTATTTGGGTTCCACACCGGCCAGTGAGTAACCTACCAACCGAGCCAGGGGCTTGAGGCCCGCATTTTCGGCCGCCTTGGCCTCCATCAATATGACGGCCGCCGCGGCATCGTTGATGCCAGAGGCATTCCCCGCGGTGACCGATCCCTCTCGGTCGAACACGGGACGCAGCTTGGCCAGGCGTTCCATGGTGATATTCCCGCGTACATGTTCATCGGTATCGAAGATAGTCGACCCCTTGCGGCTCTTGATCTCGATAGGAACGATCTGATCCTTGAAATGGCCCTGGTCTATGGCCCTGGCCGCGCGGTGATGGCTTTCCACTGCCAGCTCATCCTGAGCCTCGCGGGTGATGCCCCATTTCTTGGCGATGTTCTCTGCGGTGACTCCCATGTGGCAGTCGTCGAAGGGATCGGTCAGTGCGCCCACCATGGCGTCCACGACCTGCCCATTGCTCATGCGTTGTCCCCAGCGCAGCCCGGGGACCCAGTATTGTCCTCGGCTCATGCATTCCGCGCCGCCGGCTACCGCGGCATCGGCATCGCCCAACTTGATCGCTTGGGTGGCCGACACGATGGCTTGCAGACCACTGCCGCAGAGTCGGTTCAAGGTAAAGGCGGGGGTCTCTACAGGCAGCCCACCATTGATAGACGCGACGCGGGAAAGATACATGTCACGGGGCTCGGTGTGAATGACGTTGCCGAATACACAATGATCCACTTGGCCCGGGTCGATCCCCGCGCGACTTACCGCTTCACGGACAACGGTAGCGGCAAGGTCAGCAGGGGGTTGACCCTTTAGGGTTCCGCCATAGGTGCCCACGGCGGTACGCACCGCGCTCAATACCACAACTTCACGTTCGTTAGTCATAATAATTTCCTCCATTCGATTTTGGTGGTGGGATAATGCTCCCGGTTAGACCCTTGCGAAATGATCTCTAAGTTTATTTTATAGGTATATAACGATGGTGTGAATGAAAATATTTCTGGGTCTTGCCGGAATCGGTTCCCTGTTTTTGCCCTATGGGCATGGTTGGTTTTTTGAAAAAACTGCCCTTGGTCATTGCTGTACTAAATGACAAATCTATCGACAAATTCGTTGACCGCAGTGGCCTCGAGCTTCCGCTGGTCGAGACACAGGTTCAGGATCTGTTGCTGCTGCTTAGGCGGAAAACGACGAGCCAGATTGGTCTTGAACTTAGCCTCCAGTACCGGTATGCCTTGTTCGCGCCGGCGACGGTGACCTATGGGGTATTGCACCTCGACCTCGTCGGTCTTGCTGCCGTCCTTGAAGTGGATCTGGATGGCGTTGGCGATGGAACGCTTGCCAGGATCAAGATAATCGGCGCTGTAATGCGGATTCTCCACGCATTGCATTTTTTCGCGCAAGTTGTCGATGCGCGGATCGGTCGCGATATCGTTCTCGTAATCCGCCGCGGTGAGACGGCCGAAGATTAGGCCCACCGCAACCATGTATTGGAGGCAGTGATCACGATCGGCTGGATTATCCAGCGGTCCTTGCTTGTCGATGATGCGCAGAGCCGGTTCCTGGGTGGTGATTATCACCTTGTTGATGTCTTCGATGCGGTCCTTGACCTTGGGATGTAGCTGCAGTGTACACTCCACGGCGGTCTGGGCATGGAACTCGGCGGGAAAGGAGATCTTGAACAGGACGTTTTCCATCACGTAGGAGCCATAGGGACGCTGGAACTCAAACGGTTTGCCCTCGAAAAGCGCATCGTAAAAGCCCCAGGTCTTGGCGCTGAGTACCGACGGATAGCCCATCTCGCCCTTCAAGGCCATCAGCGCCAGGCGTACACCACGGCTGGTGGCGTCACCCGCGGCCCAAGATTTGCGCGATCCGGTATTGGGGGCGTGGCGGTAGGTGCGTAGAGACTGGCCATCCAACCAGGCATTGGACAAGGCATTGATGATCTCCTCGCGATTGCCGCCGAGCATCTTGGTCACCACCGCGGTGGTGGCCACCTTGACGAGTACGACATGGTCCAGCCCGACGCGGTTGAAGCTGTTTTCCAAGGCCAGCACGCCCTGAATCTCATGGGCCTTGATCATCGCGGTGAGCACATCGCGCATGAGCAGCGGTGGCTTGCCTTCGCTGATGGCCTTACGGGACAGATAATCGGCGGTGGCGAGTATGCCGCCCAAATTGTCCGAGGGGTGACCCCATTCGGCGGCCAGCCAGGTGTCGTTGAAATCCAGCCAGCGGATCATGGCACCGATGTTGAAAGCGGCCGTGACCGGATCGAGCTGGAATGAGGTACCGGGGACTCTGGCACCATTGGGCACCGGCGTACCTGGGACGATAGGGCATAGAAGCTTGGTGCAGGCAGGGTAACCCAGGGCCTCGAGCCCACAGCCCAGGGTATCCATAAGACAGTTGCGGGCGGTGTCGTAGGCCTCATCACTGTCGATCCGATAATCCAAGACATAATCAACGATGTCTACGAG
>JBDLIZ010000206.1:0-8453 GCA_039714615.1 Pseudomonadota bacterium
TGCGCTGCCTGCCTGGCTTGAGCTCGAAGTTCGGTGTGACCGTGAACCGGTCAGGTTGCTGCGCTGACCAGCGCAGTTCGACATCGTTGCTACCGCTGACGAAGCATTGCAGGCTGCTGCGTGTGTAGCTGTCCGGCGCCAGCGTGACGGTGAGTAGCGGCCTCCCCTGCTGTACGGGTGTCAGCGGATCAACGGGTTTTGCGCTAATAACAGGCAGCGCCAATGTGTTGACCTTGATTTTGAATCCGGGCATCTCGGCGTACTGTGCCGCCATCGGGAAACGCGGTAATGCCCCGAAATTCGCAGTTGGCCACACCGGACCCGACTGCTGCCCGAAGCCGACCAGACCAATCTGGTCAACAATCTCGATGGTAGCCGGATTGTATTCGCCATAAGGATGGGCGAACAGTTTCGGTGCAATGCCTATTTCCTGCGTAATGCGCTGTTGTGCAGTACGGATATTATCACTGATGCGCGTTCGCCACTGATGACCGCTCTCGCTCTGCAATTGTCGAATCATGTGGATGTGGCCGTGGCCGTGATTCTCGAATGTGACCCCGTGTTTCGACATTTCCCGCATCTGCTCCCAGCTCATGTACGCTGAAATTCCCAGGTCCACTCCCTTTGTATTCACAAACACGGTCATAGGCCAGCCCAGTTTCTTCAATCGGGGGTAGGCATTGTGATAAACCGATATATAGGCATCATCCACGGTAATGCTGACGCACTGTTCGGGTAATGCAGTCCGGTTCCTTAATGCCGTCACCACGTCCCGCAACGGCATTACGGTAAAGTTGTTGTTCTCCAGGTACTGCAGGTGGGCATCGAACTGTGCCAACGTCACACTGGTGATGTCCGGCGTAGCATCGCTGAAATGATGGTATTGCAATACGACACAACTGTTGCCGGCATGCACTGGAAAACAGAGAATGAATACGCAAAGCGCCACACAGATTTTAAGCATGCGCTGGAGTTTAAGCTTAAGCGGCAGTAAAGCACCAGAAATCAATGGGGCGTGCTCTCCGCTACGCCTGTTGGTGGTGAATTCGTAATTACCACCTGAAAACGATAACTTAGACAGTCTTGTTCCTGATCACAACCTTCCCTACCCTTCTCTGCCATGAAGGGTCTGCTGATACTCCTCGCACATCTATTAACCACAATCGCCAAACTCCTGGGACCCGGCGGTACGAAGGCAGTCGTCGCCGACAGCCTGCTCATGAAACAGCAGCTCCTCGTCATCAATCGATCCCGGCGACGCACACCCAATCTCTCGGCACTCGATCGATTCCTGTTCGGCTTCTGGTCATTGTTTCTCGATACACGCATCCTCCGGCGAGCCGCGATGATTATCAGGCCATCAACACTTTTGAAATTTCACGACATCCTCAAGAAGCGCAAGTATCGACTGCTGTATTCAGCTGACAGCAATGGAAAACCAGGTCCCAAGGGTCCATCACGGGAACTCATCCAGGCGATTGTTGAATTGAAACGACACAATCCACGGTTCGGATGCCCACGGATCGCACAACAGATCAACAAAGTGTTCGGAATCAGCATTGATAAAGATATGATCAGGCGTGTCCTCGCCGCACATTACCGACCAGGTTCCGGTGACGGTGGGCCGTCATGGCTGACCTTCCTAGGACACACGAAGGACAGCCTCTGGAGCATTGATCTGTTCCGGTGTGAATCCATTCTGTTGAAGAGCCACTGGGTACTCGTCATCATGGACCAGTTCACGCGGTGCATCATCGGCTTTGGCGTCCATGCCGGCGATGTCGATGGTATCGCCTTGTGCCATATGTTCAACAAAGCCATGTCTACCCGGGGTGTTCCGCACTACCTCAGTTCTGACAATGATCCGTTATTCCGGTACCACCGCTGGCACGCTAATCTTCGCATCCTGGATATCAAAGAGATTAAATCCGTTCCTTACGTACCGTTATCACGCCCCTTCGTCGAACGGCTAATCGGGACCATTCGCCGCGAATATCTTGACCATGTGCTCTTCTGGAACATCTGCGACCTGGAAAGAAAACTGGAAGAATTTCGACATTATTACAACTCTCATCGTGTGCACACTTCGCTCGGCGACGATACACCGTCAGAAACCAGCGGCGAAGGCATCATTCGCCGCGCTGATCTCAACCAACTTCGGTGGAAATCTCATTGCCGCGGGCTATACCAATTACCCGTAGCAGCCTGAATAACAATTCGCCACACACAGGGTTGCGTTAGATGTCCTGAACAAACCAATAACTCACGAATGGTGGGACAGAAAAAAGAGTAAAAGCCTAACTACCAGAATATCAGGTAGTTAGGCAGATCTTATGGCGGTGGTGAGAGTCTTCTGCGAACTCGTCTCTAAAAAATCCCTGATTTGGGGAAATACACAGGGAACTTTCACGCTTTTCCGACGAATCTCAACCCCCATCAGGCTGCAACCCCCTATTAATCGCACCATTTTTTCCTCTTAGGAGCAATCCTGGAATTCTTAACAGGGAATTATCAGGGTATTCATCAATGCCAGTAGAAGTGGCGCTTGTAGTCCAACACGGACGGCGGACTGGCGACGCTCGGATCGAGGCGATTGGCCTGCTCCAGTGCCCAATCACACCAGACCTCCATATCGCGACCGCCGGTAATGGCAGACTGCGCATAATAACCGGCATTCCGGGCGGCCTGAACGTAGGCGCGTAGCCGCTGAGCTTTATTTAGCACAACCTGTTTTTTCCTCTTGAACAACTGGACGTATGTTAATTATCCAGCAGACTAACAACCTGGTTGATGGTCTTTTTAAGTGCGACCCTAGTAAAATTCGCCTTACCCATGACCATCATGCCAGCCATGGTGGTGGCAATAGTATTGGCGGTACTCCCGGTATCCAGATCTATTGAAAGTTCACCGGCCCGTTTGGCTTTGGTCAGGCGTGCCTGCAGGGATTTTTTCAGGTCCTGAATGGGTTGCTGCAACGAGGCCTGTGACTGTTTATCATGCTGCCCACATTCCAATACTGAGAGCACTATCAGGCAACCGCCCGGGTTGTCCTCATTAAAGTGGATATCAAGTGCACCATTCAGAAGGCGCCGAATGCCTTCCTTGATATTCGATGCACTGTCCATACTGGTAAACAATACCGACATGACAGATTCCTTGTAGCAACTCATCACCTGATCGAATAGCTCGCGCTTGTTGCCAAACGTATTGTAGATACTGGTTCGGTTTAGCCCCATAGCTGCCTCGAGGTCCTGGATCGAAGTACCTTCGTAGCCTTTTTCCCAGAACACCAGCATGGCAGACACAAGTGCCTGCCTTTCATCAAATAGTTTTGTTCGCGCCATGTCTTACCCTATATACCGCCTGAATGTATTTTATACCATTCAGTATAAAATTGCTTGACAGCATTAGAATTATCGCATATACATATATTGTACCGTTCGGTACAGTATTGATGAGAGGAGACTGTCATGAACGAAGCTGCTGAAATACTTGACGCGCGTGGACTCAATTGTCCACTTCCAATTCTGAAGACCCGCCAGGCCATAGATAAGCTCAGTACCGGCGAAGTGCTTGAAGTCATTTCAAGCGACCCGGGCTCTGTGAGAGACATGGACACGTTCTGCACAGAGACTGGGAACCGACTGGTATCCAGCAATGAGTCCGGAGACGGATATGTGTTCCTGATTGAAAAATCATGAACTATCCAATAACCAATTACGTAAATTTCAGGGATACTCTAATGACTGAATTTATTAATAAGTACGGGCCCTGGGCACTGGTCACAGGTGCCAATGCAGGAATCGGCAAGGCTATTGCAACTGAGCTTGCCTCCAGGGGAATCAATATCATTGGTGTCGCACGGCGCCAGGTGTTGCTGGACCAACTGAAGGAAGAACTGGAGGAAGACTACAACATCGAGGTCCGTACTATCCGGGCCGACCTGACCGAACCGGACAGCATCAGCAATATCGAACTGCTGACCAGCGACCTGGAAATTGGATTGGTGGTGCCGAATGCCGGAATCGAGTTATCGGGTGCTTTTATCGAATCCTCGCTGGCTGCGAATGAGCACTTGCTGCGCCTGAATGTCATGGCGCCCATGCAGCTGGCAAAAATGTTCGGTGCAAAGATGGCCGCGCGAGGGCGAGGCGGCATCCTTTTTATTTCCAGCCTGTTCGGTTACCAGGGCATCCCCCTGGTGGCGAATTATGCAGCATCCAAGGCCTACATTCTGTCACTTGGCGAGGCACTGCATGTGGAAATGAAACAGCACGGCGTTGATGTGACTGTTGTTTCACCAGGCCTGACAGACACAGACATGCCGGCGAATATGCCTATCAACTTCTCCAGGATACCGATTTTTAAACAGCAACCGGAACAGGTGGCCCGGACCGGCATCAAGGCGCTGGGGAACAAGGCCACCGTGGTGTCGGGTCTGCTCAATAAGTTCTATGCATGGGAAAACCGGTTCCTTCCACGAGCCCTCCCCGTTGCCCTGTTCGGCTTCCTGATACGAAACGCGTTCAGGGAAGACCCGGATGTAAAACAGGCAACTTCCCAGTCACAGACAAGTTAATACATTGATCGAGGAGCACGCCATGCACACTAAAATATCCAGAACTGATCACATTGCACAGCGGATCGCAGATACTGTCGTCCGGCGTCGCTGGGGAGTCATCCTGCTGTCGCTGCTGCTGGTGGCCGTTATCTAAAACTGGGCTGTGTCCGGAAATTAAAGACTGAACTGGAGTTAGCCAGGTACGTCAGTAAGGTCCGGAAGACCAAGAATGGCATAGCTGGTGGCAAGTCATTCTCGCGCGGCGCTCTCTACTGCCTGCTCAGGAATCCACTTTATACTGGCAAAATCGCACATAAAGGAACGCACCATGACGGGCAACATGCAGCGATAGTGGATACTGAACTGTGGGAACAGGCCCAAAGGAAATTAATCGAGAACAGGAATTGTAATAAAACAAAGACTCTGGCGAAGGACCCGAGCCTGCTGGCAGGATTACTGTTTGATGATAGAAATAATCCCATGAGCCCGACGCACGCAACCAAGCAGAATCGTCGTTATCGATATTACATCTCACAAGCAGTACTTCAGTACAAGGAGTCGGACAAGGGCAGTGTAATTCGAACGCCCGCCAAACCCATTGAGGAGGCAGTATCTGGACAAGTAAAGCGATTACTAAGTGCAAGTAATGAATTATTGCAGGCTGTCATACCCAATAAACTTTCAGCCAACCACCAGAAAGCGCTTTTATCCAGGGCCCGTACACTGGCTGACACATGGGATTGCATGAAATCCCATAAACAGCATGACTTCCTGAACCAGGTCATCCTGAAAATTACGCTCGGTCAGAATGAAATGGTCATCGAATTTTCAAGAACCGCACTGGCCTGCACACTGCTGGAAGACATATTGACTAAGGAATCCCGCTTGAGCTTCACTGATGATGAGTACCGGGTAACGGTTCCGGTCAAACTAAAACGCTGCGGCATCGAGACAAAGTTGATCATCCCGGGTAAGGAACAACCCGGGGCACACGAGAGAACGGTACATGCGATCCAGGGTTCGTTGAGAAAAGCCTTGAACTGGAATCAGGCGCTTATCTCAGGAGAAGCTGCATCCATGGCGGATCTGGCGAAAGCCGAAGGCGTCTCCAAACGCTACATCACCCAGATCATCAAGCTTGCCTACCTGGCACCAGATATTATGGGTGCCATTATCAAGGGCAATATCCCTGCAACACTTACACTCACAAGGCTCAAGGGAGACATACCCCTGAACTGGAACAAACAGCGCAACCAATTTAATTTCAGCATTACTCCTGCGGCCTGATTCCCGGGTCAGTACTCCTCTGCCACCAGCGCATATTCGTCGGATTCCTCAAGTGTGTTTACGAAATCGATGAGTTTGTCGACTTCTTCATGCGGCTCTGATCCGTAACAGAACTGGATAAAATTCAGCAGCTGGGCCTTGTTGACCCTGGCCACCCAGCCCCCATAGTCCGTTTGTTTGTAGGTGACTTTTTCACGGCCAACCCAGTCGAAGAACTTACTATTGTAGTGTCCAAGCGTAGGGTAGTGTTCAAGCGTATCCGGGAATGGAAAACCGATTCCTTGCGGAATATTGCCATTCCAGTCACCCCCATCCCAGTGAAACTCGGGGTCTGACAAGTCTCCGATATAGGTTGAACAGTAGGTCATAGGGCCGTTGTCCGTGAATGTCAGCAGGCTACTGACACCACCACAATAGCTTAGGTTGTGCTGGAAAGGTGGAGAACAATGCCAAAGTGGACCAGACAAATCGGCGTTCGAGATAAATCGGGATTTTGGTGAAATTTCAAGCGCAGTAGTCCGCTTTGGGGGCCCAAACCTGCCCTCTTATTACACGCAAGCTGCTGAATTCTTGTGTCATTGCTCCTGTCCTGCGGAGACGCAGAACAGAGACAAGACTTATTGGCGGAGAGGGAGGGATTCGAACCCTCGATGGGCTTTTAACCCATACTCCCTTAGCAGGGGAGCGCCTTCAGCCACTCGGCCACCTCTCCTTTTCCGCTTTACGCTGCTGGCACAGCACGTATGAAAGCGCACAAACCAATGACTTGTGCGCGTAGCATACCGTTGCGGATTTTTGAGGTAAAGCGAGTTTCCTGAAAAACAGGTCTGTCAGATGACCTAGTTAGTGCCATCCTTTGTTTCTTGTTCCTGCTTGATCCTCTCGTAGATTTCCTCACGATGTACAGCAACCTCCTTGGGTGCATTGACTCCGATACGCACCTGGTTGCCTTTGACTCCCAGCACTGTCACGGTCACTTCATCTCCGATCATCAGTGTCTCACCCACTCTCCTGGTAAGAATTAACATTTTGACTCACTCCTTCTGCCAAGGGAAATTCCCTGTCAACATCTATATAGTCATTGTAGTAGACAGGTATATCATGTTTTTTATTCCGCTATTACAGAGCGATTCTCGAGTCGCTTGCAAGAAAGTATAACCCTTAAAAGGGGATAGATAAAGATACTAGAATATTTCTAGGAAACCTTCGCAACCCAAGGTCTTTTCTATAATAATTCTAAACCTGTTCCGGCTGACTCAAACCAAACGCATCGTGCAACGAACGCACCGCCAATTCGAGGTATTTTTCGTCAACAACGACGGAGACCTTGATCTCTGAAGTTGAGATCATCCTGATATTAACCCCTTCTTTTGAAAGGGTTTCAAACATAGTGGAAGCAATGCCTGCGTGTGAACGCATCCCGACTCCCACCAGCGATACCTTGACGATCTTGTCATCACCGGACACTTCCCGCGCACCCAGTTCTTTGGCGGTATTCTTCAACACCTCCAATGCCCGGGCGTAGTCATTCCGATGCACGGTAAAGGTGAAATCCGTGGTTGCGCCATCCGGTGCGACATTCTGAATAATCATATCGACCTCGATATTGGCGTCCGCAATCGGCCCGAGTAACTGGTAGGCCACGCCGGGCTTGTCCGGCACTCCCAGTATGGTGAGCTTGGCTTCATCACGATTAAACGCAATACCTGAAATCAGCGCCTGTTCCATTTCTTCATCCTCGTAGGTAATCAGCGTACCCTCGCCTTCTTCAAATGACGACAGCACGCGCAGTGGCACGTTATAACGCCCGGCAAAACTGACAGAGCGTATCTGCAGCACCTTGGATCCCAGGCTGGCCATCTCCAGCATCTCTTCAAAAGTGATACGCTCCAGACGCCGTGCCTCCGGCACTATGCGCGGGTCAGTGGTGTAAACACCATCGACATCTGTATAGACCTGGCATTCATCAGCCTTGAGCGCAGCAGCAAGTGCTACAGCCGTAGTATCGGAACCACCCCGCCCCAGGGTGGTGATATTGCCATGCTCATCCACTCCCTGAAAACCGGCCACAACCACGACCCGCCCTTCAGCAAGGTCGGCATGAATACGCTTGTCCTCGATTTCACGGATACGCGCCTTGTTGTGCGCACTGTCGGTCCGGATATGTACCTGCATACCGGTATAGGAGCGCGCGGCATGGCCGCGCTTCTCAAGCGCCATAGTCAACAGCGCAATGGTGACCTGTTCTCCTGTCGATAACAGCACATCGATTTCGCGTGGCACCGGTGCATCGGTAATTTCAGCGGCAAGCTCAAGCAGGCGGTTTGTCTCGCCACTCATGGCCGAGACCACAACAACCACGTCATGGCCTTTTTCACGCCAACCAATAATCTTGTCTGCCACGGCACCAATGCGTTCGGGTGTAGCGACTGAAGTGCCACCGTATTTTTGAACAATTAAAGACATAACGTGTAACTGCTGCCTCGTTAACTCCCTCTCCTTCATGCCCGGCGCTTAATCGGGTACTCCGGGAGAGGGTTGGGGAGAGGGGATCAAAATAGCTAGCTGCCTGATATTATCCCCTCATCCTGTCCTTCTCCCGAAG